>JAUWNO010000434.1 GCA_030612605.1 Armatimonadota bacterium | reverse complement strand
TTCGTGTTTTTTTTGGCAGAAAATCGTTAACACCAATGTTAAATATAAGAATTTTAAATTGTTTGTTTGGCATTTGAATATTGAGATTTATTTGGATTTTGTTTTTTGAGATTTGTATTTTCCAGTTTATCTGGGTTAGGTCTTCCAAAGTAGGTGCTGGTTCTTCGGAATGTAGAGAAGTTCTTGCCCGTACAATCGGAAGATCAGCAAACTGAACATTCCGATGTTCTATATTTTTGTTTTCATCTTAATAGAACTATCAGCTTGCTGATAGCGGGAAACTTAACTCGCAGCGACTTGTCCGGGTGTAATAAAATGAAGACTGAAGCGCGAGTTGAGAACAGAAAATTCACCACCACAATCCTCGACTCACATTCACTTTGTTCACTGCAAGTCAAGTCTTGTAAAAGTTAGCACTCTAAGATTTAGATTGACAATTTATCTTTTTGAATTAAATTGTCTTTTGTTAGCAGTAAAATATTTGGAGTGCTAAAACAAGGATTTGAAATGAAGAAAAATATAATCAGGCAGGAAAAGGTTCTCTCATATTTGATTGAAGAATACATCCAATCTGTGGAACCTGTTTCATCCAAACTTATAAGTGAAAAATATATCAAAGATGCCAGTCCTGCCACGATTCGGATCGATCTGAATAAGCTTGAAAAAAATAACCTGATTTATCAGCCTCACACCTCAGCCGGAAGAGTTCCAACCATAAAAGGTTATAGAAAATATATCGATCAAATTATACAGGAAATTGGAAATTCTGAGTATGAGAAAACAGATTTATTGCGTGAAATTATCGTAAAAAATTATCGCGATACACCTTTGGCTCTTCATTACATAATGCAGCTTCTGGCAAGAGAAACAGACCAGTTGAGCTTTGTGGCAGAACCGGAAGTTTCTTATGGATACCTGGACAAATTGGATGTTTTCAAAATTTCTTCCGACAAGCTTCTTTTTGTGGTCAGTTTGGACTCCGGATTGGATAAAACCGTGATTTTAAAGTGTGATCATAGTATCGGTGAACAGCAGTTGAGAGCGATAGTTCGCTATGTTAATGATGAGTTTGTGGGATTGCGGCTTTTTGATATTCAAAATAAATATTTGGATGAAGTATCTGAGCATGTAACAGAAGAAAATACACTTCTCAGACTTTTTCTGGATGAACTTAATAATGCAATCACGGAAATCAGCAGCTATTTCATTCATTTTGATGGAAATATAAGCTTTCTGGAACAACCGGAATTTGATGATAAAAGCTCGATTTTGACTTTTCTGGGTTTTATCCAGCGTCAGGATCATCTGGTCAGAATTATGCAGAAACATGATTCTAAAGATTCTTTGAACATTCTTCTTGGCGAAGATTTGGGACAGCCTGAACTGGCAAATTATTCGCTTATTTATGCCAAATATGAAATTTTCGGTATTCCGGGATTTCTCGGTGTTCTCGGTCCGGTTAGGATGGATTACAGGAAGAACATTCCGATCATAAAAGAGATTGCCAGGATAATTACAAAAACCACAAAAAAGGGAATGATGGTACCTCAAAATGACAGAAAATAAAAAAGATAAAATTGAAATTAAAGAAGCAGAAAAAAAAGTGGAAGAAAAAAAGCTTTCTTTGAAAGAGAAATATGCTTTATTGCAAAAGGAAAATGAAGAGATAAAAGATAAATGGATACGAACTGCAGCGGAATTTGATAATTTTCGACGACGTTCCTTCGAGGAAAAATCCGGCTGGATAAAGAACGCTACAGAAAGATTGGTTTTAGAACTTTGTGATGTAGTGGATAATTTTGAAAGAGCTCTTCATTCTGAAAATAAGAAACAAAATTTAAAATCCTTTAAAAAGGGAATAGATTTGATTTATCAGCAATTGGAAAATGTTCTTAAAAAGGAAGGAGTTTCCAAAATTGAAGCTTTGGAAAAAGAATTTGACCCCAATTATCATGAAGCTTTAGCACACATTCCTTCCGATCTGGAAGAAAATAAAATTGTAGCAGTAATCCAAAATGGATATTTGATGAATGAAAAAGTGATAAGAGCTTCAAGAGTTGCAGTCTCAAACGGACAGAAACCAATAAAAAATACTAAAACTTGAATTATCCAGCACCTATTTGTTTGCTTAAAAATAATTTTTCCAAATAGGTGCGGGATGATTTAAGTTGAAAAAAATAAAAAAATATATGTCCGGCTTCGTCCCGATAACCTTCGGAACTATGCCGCGATAAGGAGGAAAAATGGGTAAAATAATCGGAATAGATTTAGGAACCACGAATTCCTGCGTAAGCGTGATGGAAGGTGGAAAACCCGTTGTAATTCAAAGT
>JAUWNO010000372.1 GCA_030612605.1 Armatimonadota bacterium | reverse complement strand
CTGAATAAGCACCATCATAATTATTAACTTCATAAGTCTTATTCCATTGTTAATTGCCATTTCCATCTGTTTTATCTAACGAAATATCTCTAAATCCTGCTCCATAAGAATATGTATATCCTGCAAGGATATAACCTCCATCAGTGGTTTGTTGGACTGAATAAGCTTCATCAAAACCAGAGCCTCCATAAGTCTGATTCCATTGTTCATTGCCATTTTCATATGTCTTAACTAACCAGAAATCAGAATTTCCTGCTCCATAAGACTCTGTATATCCTGCAACGATAAATCCACCATCTGTGGTTTCTTGGACTGAATTAGCTTCATCATGACCAGAGCCACCATAAGTCTGTGTCCATAATGTATCTGGTTGTGTTTGGGCAAAAGCACAAACTGCAATTAGCAGTAATCCTAAAAATAAAATTGTCTTTTTCATCTTTCACTCCTACATATAAATGTTTTTTGAAATGGACTTTGATATTTGTCAAGAAGTTTCACGGTTTGGATTTGCTAAGTGAGAAATTTGTTGAGTAAGTTTAGTGGTTGAGGGTGTAAAATAGCAGATAGCGAAGTGGTGAAGAAGTAACAAAAAGTATGAATATAACTGATAAAAGCGTGAAACTTCTTGACATCATATATTGGGATTTTGTTAATTGTAATGTAAACTCATTAGAATTAAGGAGGTTCTATGGTATTATTGACAGGTTCTCTGGTTACTATTCAAGGAATAGATGCAAAGGTTTTAAAATTTTCAATAGAACAAGGGCAACATGAGACTACCATGTATGGAAGAATAGAATCAGAAAAAAAAGTGAAATTATCTAATAAACTTAGTAATATAAACGAAATATTGACTTATGTTTTATTAGAAACTTTCCCAAAAGAAACTATAAATAAAATTCTTTTAATTTAATCAGATGTGACACTTTATTTTAAAATCCGAGTCAAGTATGTGAGCACAACTCGGGTTTAATCTCTTTTTCTCAATTTTACCTTCGGAACGGTCAGTATCTTTCATAATTTCTTTCTGAACTTCCGAACGGTGAGAGACCTTTCTTCGTTTAAACCGTTGCGAAGGTTAAATAAATGTTGAAAACTCCAGAAACCGTTCGCAAGGTTACAATTACTTCAAAAGCATCATTTTTTTTGTAGCAACTGTCTGATTATCTATTTTCAATTGATAAAAATATACTCCGCTTCCAACAAATTGGTTATTGTTGTCAGTCCCATCCCAGATAATTGAAGATTGAATATTGCCTGCCCCGTAAGGAGCTTGCGACTGTTCGGGGAATATTGAATATTGTCTGATTTTCTGACCTTTGATGTTGTAAATTTCAATCTTTGCGTCCTTTGCGTCTTTGCGAGAGATTTTAAAAGAAATTGTTGTTGTGGGATTAAAGGGATTAGGATAATTATCTCCCAAAATTGCTGAGTTCAGAAAAATCTCATCTTCTTGAGCATTTACATTTTCATCGAAGAATTTAATATCAACTGCACCTATTCCGGTGGTGTATTCATTTATCAGTTCTTCATCTAAATTATAAACTCTGACGATCGAATTTGAAGCCCAGTTTCCAGCATCTGTAACTGCGATAATATTTTCATTAATAGCAATAGCAGAACCTCCTGAAGAAAAGGGATTTTGAGGAGAGTGCAGGATTTCCAAAGAGGAAGCATCATACGAATAAACTCCAGCTCCCATCCCATCTCCAAGATAAACAATTCCCTGTGGAGAAGTTGTAATATTGGTTGGACATCCTCCAATTTCTAAACTTGCAGAAACCTCATCGATACTGGTATCAATAATGAATACTTCACCAAAAACATCATAATAATTTCCAGTGCAAACCACATGAATCTCATCATCATAAACAGTAAGAGCCTGCGGATTCATGCCGACATCGATTGTTTTCTCCACTTCAAATAAATCCAGGTTCACCACTGAAACTGTTCCCTGTCCATAACTCGGATATTGATAACCGGTATTTGCCACATAAAGTTTGTTTTCATAGACAGCCATTCCTTCAGGAGAAATTCCAACAATAATTTCATCTTCAACAATATCGGTATTCAGATTTATCTTATAAACTTTGGAAGTGAATAAACCGGTGACATAAGCATAATTTTGAGAGATTATCATATCATACGGATTTGAGGAAGATTCTATGAAAATATCTGTAATTGTCTGTCCTGTTTCAGCATCTATTTTCTGAACAGAATTATCTCCTGAATTTACAACATAAACAAAATCGGAATTTAAGCAGACCCGGTTCGCATAAAGTCCAACCGGAGAAAATGCATTATTTACCTGTCCGGTCTCAAAGTCGATTTTAGAAAGAGTTTGGCTGCTGGAATTTACAACAAAAGCTGTTGTGCCGAATAAATTGAAACAACTTAAAATTAATAAAATTAAAAAAGCTTTTTTCATTTTTTACCTCTTATTTTTCTCTTGTTCCCACGCTCCTGCGTGGGAACACACTTTAACTACGCTCCGCGTGAAAAACTAATCTTTCTTTCGACGCAGGAGCGTCTCACAATTGCATTCCAACGCTGGAGCATTGGAACGAGAGACACTACGCTCCGCGTGAAAAACTAACCTTTCTTTCGACGCAGGAGCGTCTCACAACTGCATTCCAACGCTGGAGCATTGGAACGAGGAACAACCTTAGACCTTGCTTCCTCGTTCCCAAGTTGAACTTGGGAACAAGAGACAACCGAGGAAAAACCTTGAGATTCTTCGTTTGTTTGCCTTCGTAAGATTTCCTCAGAAGGACATTTAGTTTTTTCATTTTTCACC
>JAUWNO010000151.1 GCA_030612605.1 Armatimonadota bacterium | reverse complement strand
GAGTGGAATTATAGAACCATAGAACAAATGAATGCCTGGAATGATATTATAGCCTTCAAAAGTTGTACTGTCTATGAGAATATCGTTGTGTATGCAGGATATCTAATCGGCTATGATAACGCTTTAAGTGATGTATTTGTTCTTGTTAATGAAAACTATGGTGAAGGACCATTTGAATATTATTCTGAAAGCTATCTTTTTGACCAGTGGAACCCTCTAAACGAAGACGGAACTGCTTATCTTTATTCCGATGAGACAATACCTTTGATTCCTTATCTTGTAATACAGGAAATTTGGAACTCTGGTCATATGAATGTTATCATCAAAGAATATGGCACTAAGATTAGCTGGTCTGGTACAATGGGAATTACCTTTGAGGTTGAGAACAGTCCCGGATATTCTTATCCTGCCTGGTGCCAGGTTTATCCGAAGGAATTCGTTTTTGATTTAATAACCCATGAATTCAGTTTCTACGACCTTTACGTTGAAGGAGCAAATCCGAATGATAATATTCCGATGGTTCCCTGGGATTTGGATGAGGATGGTCTGGTTGATTCATTCGATGAAGATGGCTGGCCCGAGTGGGTTTACAGTTGGCCAATTTATTATCCTGAGGGAAATAAGGCTTTCCATGAAAACAACTTCAAAACTGCTCACAACGATAACTGGATGGTTTCTGTTTGGTCGGATGGAACAAAAGCAAAAAGGTTTTATGATGGAGATGATTCATTTGCAGCCTGGGAAGATACTCCGGAAATTGCCATTATAATTTCAGCAGATTATGGACAGACCTGGTCTGAACCTATCTTTCTGAATGCAAATGAAACTCCGGAAATGGCAGATCAGATTCCATGTTATGTATATCCTGGCGATGTAATTGAAATTATCAGCAATAACCCAGGAAATTATCAAGGTAAAATTCATTTATTCTATCTGGATGACAATGATTTTGGATCTTATATTCAGGGTAATGGTTTGAATAATGGTGGTATTTTAACGTATGCAGCTCTGGATATTGAATTCCCGGATGCCTGGGGCGTATCAATCGAAAACGAGGAAGTGCCTCAACCGCAAATTACGATGTATAATTATCCCAACCCGTTCAATCCATCCACAACAATACAATTCACCACAGAGAGCACGGAGAACACGGAGTTGATAATTTATAACATCAAAGGACAAAAGATAAAGCAATATTCAATTTTCAATAATCAATCTTCAATTATTTGGGATGGAAGAGATGAAAATAATCTTCCAGTTGGAAGTGGCGTTTATCTCTATCAATTAAGAATTGGTGGGAAATCAAAAGCAATAAACAAAATGATCCTGATGAAATAGGCTTCACATTTCGCAGGATAAATCTTAATAAAATAGTCCGTCTTCGTTAAAACTACGGCGTGACAAGGAGGAGAAATGAAAAGAAGCATTCTATTTTTAGTATTTTTTATTTTCACGTTTTCGTTATTTTCACAAGTTCCAGATTATGAGTTCATCGTTGAACCAACAGAATTAATGACAACATATTATGATTATTTTCCTGGAAGCTACAACAGCATTCCAATTTGTATTCAGCCGGAAATTTCCCAACCTTATGGTTTTCCAGCAGGAGGAATTTACCTTGTTTTTCATGCACAGGAAACTGAAATAGCAGAGAGAAAAGTTTATTACAGCTATCTCGATTCAGAGGGAAATTTTGTTTCAACCAGTTTAATCAGCACAAATGATATTCGGCAAGGTTATCCGGGAGTGGATATTGATCCTATTTCCTGTGACCCGATTGCAAGCTGGCATGCATTAGTAGAACCTGATAATTCTTACGACTGCCTTCTCTCAGTTGATGTGTTCCACGTATTTGGTTCTTGTGCCATTTGGACTTATGAATTTATCTGTATTGATAATCCTGAAGCAGGACAACCAACTACGGGTTTTGATGATGATGAATTCATCTGGCCTGCTGTTTTTATTTCCAGTTCATCACCTCTTGGTGGAGATTACAGGCGAGTTTATGTGACTGGAAACAATTATACTCATTCTCATGGAACGATTGCAAATCCATGTGAAAATGTTATTTTAGGTTATGCAGATTTTCTCACGTCAGATCTAATTGATCTCTCTTCACTCAATTGGTCTTATCGAACTATTGAACAGATGGATGCCTGGAGTGCTGAAGACCCTGTCTGGATGAGACCTTACAAAGCCTGTGCTGTTTATGATAACATGGTTGTATATGCCGGCTATGTAGTTGATAGTGATAATTTGGTTAACGATGTATTTGTTCTCGTTAATGAGAACTATGGTGAAGGGGACTTTGAATATTATTCTCAAGAATTGATGAATTCTATTGTTCCGAATTTTTCAAAAAATATGAATGTGGTTTTTAGAGATGGAAATTCAAAGATCAGCTTTGTTGGAGTTAGATGTTCTGATACAAACCCGGAACTATTTCATCCAAGACTAGTAAGCTTTGACCTGAATACACATGAATTCAGTTTTCTTGATTTATATGGTGCATCCTTGCCATTTATTTATTATGAAGATTATTTTCATTATAATAATTTCAAAATTGTGGAGACTGGAAATTGGCTTATTGCTGTTTGGCAGGATTGTTTGAAAGCAAAATTAGCCTATCAAGGAGTTCCCGGATATGAAGAATGGCTTAATGTGCCTGAAATTGCTATCTGTATTTTTGCTGATAATGGAGAAACCTGGTCTGAGGTCATATTTTTGAATTCTAATGAAACTCCGGAACTTGAAGGAATGATTCCTGAATTTGTTTATCCCGGTGATGTTATTGAATATCTGGGAAATAATCACGGCAAACTGCATCTGTTCTTTTTAAATGATTCAATTTATGGTTCTACATGTTTGCAACAATTCTACAGCATGGGTAATTTGCAATATGCAGCCTTAGATATTGATTTTTATTTTGTTTCTGCTGGGGAGGAGGAAGTTCCTAAACAGCAAATTACAATGTATAATTATCCCAATCCATTCAATCCATCCACAACAATCTATTTCACCGCAAAGGGTGCAGGGGACGCAGAGTTGATGATTTATAATATCAAAGGACAGAAAATTAAAAATTTGGAGTGTGACGAGTCTCTCGTCACAAGAGCCGACGGAGTCGGCTACTCCATACCTTGGAACGGAACAGATGAAAACAATCAACCAGTTTCATCAGGAATTTATTTCTATAAATTGAAGGTTAATGGAAACACTGAAGCTGTGAGGAAATGTTTATTGTTGAAATGAGAAGTGGTGCTGCTAACATGGCTGTCCACAAAGGATTTCGTGGCACAGCCAAGACATTAGTAGCAATTTAAAATAGAGGAGAAAAGGAGGCGATATGAAGTATTCACTTGTTTCATTATTATTACTATTGCATGTTTTTTTAAATTCACAAGTAATAGAATATCCAATCTCGGCATCGGATGCTGAAGCAGGGGATAAATTTGGTAAATCATCAGATATCAGCGGAATATATGCAGTAGTAGGTGCTTACGAAGACGATAACGGTACAGGTTCAGCATATATCTTCAAATGGAGTGGTCAGAATTGGATGGAGGAGTGCAAACTTGTTGCCTCTGATGGTAGTCCTGACGACATGTTCGGTACAGCGGTAGCTATTGATGGAAACTACATTATTGTTGGTGCTCCAGGTGAAAGTAATTCTACCGGGGCAGCATATTTTTTCGAGAGAGAAGGGACTAATTGGATTGAGTTATATAAGGTTGCACCAACCGATGGAAATTATGAATGCAGTTTTGGTACATCAGTTTCAATATCCGGTTCTAATGCAATTGCTGGAGCTCCCGGATTAATAAATACGAATAATAATAATGGCTCTGTTTACACATATACTTTAGATGAAAGTGTATGGGTTGAAGATGATAAGTTAGTCGCTTTCGATGGAGCAGTAGATGACCAATTTGGATATTCTGTATGTATTGATGGGGATAATAATCAGTTCTATGCAATAGTTGGAGCTTGCTGTGATGATGATAATGGATGGAACTCCGGTTCTGCCTATTTCTTCAAGAAAGATGGTGATCAATGGTTTGAGCAGAATAAGGTTACTAGTAGTGTAACTGGGGATTATTTCGGACTGTCAGTTTCAATAGATAAAATGGTCGATGAAACCTTCGCAATAGTAGGCACTTCCTACAACAATGCTCAAATGAGATCCGTTTATATATTCAATAGAGATGATGATTTCTGGAATCAACATTATGTGATCCAAGATGTTGGGGGTGATCATTTTTTTGGTAGATCTGTTGCTATTCAGGGAGATTATGCAATAATAGGTTCACCGAGAAGTAACGTTATTTTCGGATCTGGTGGATCAGCCTATGTTTATCGCAGATATGATTCATACTGGACTTATCAAATTGAAGTATCCCCTGCTAGTGGTGATACTGGAGACAATTTTGGTTCAAGCTTATCTATCGATAGTACCAATGTAATAATCGCAGCGTTTTTGGACGATAATGTTGCTATAAATGCGGGTTCTGCAAGTATCTATGATATGTCAGCTATAATTGAACTTACTGATGCTACTTATTATACTATAAACAGTAATCCCATTTCAACCATAGCTTTTCCAAATCCTTTTAACCCTACAACAACGATATCTTTCTCACTTCAAAATAATAGTAATGTGGAATTATCTATCTACAACATCAAAGGACAGAAAGTGAAACAGCTTGTCAGCGACATCCGGCAACTGCCGGAAGGTCAGCATTCGGTTGTTTGGGACGGAACAGATGAAAATAATCAACCTGTCAGTTCAGGAATTTATTTCTACAAATTAAAAGCAGGAGAAAAAGAAATAATCAGGAAGATGCTTTTGTTGAAGTAATTCTGCGATAACCTTGCAAAGGTTCATAAATCAGAATCTGTTTGTAAATCACATCAACTTTGCTCTTTTAATCAAATATTTAAGCAGGTTATCTTCAAAAGGTGTTTCTGTGGAAATGGGATTATACTCGATAAAAGATTCGTGGCACCTGGTTTTCAGATAGCTCACATTTTCCTTATATTCGTTTAAATAATCTTTTTTAATCTGCCAGGGAGAAACCACGATTTTTTCTCCGGTTTCAGCATCTACAAATTCAGTTTCTCTCTTAAAATCAAAATCCTGTTCCTGTTTATCCTGGATATGAAATAAAATCACTTCATGTTTCTGATGCCGAAAATGCTGCAAACCTTTCAAAATTTCATCAGCATCATCGATCAAATCCGAAATCAGAATTATCAAACCGCGCTTCTTAATTCTATCTGCCAGAGAATGCAAAACCTGAGCTGTTTGCGTAGTTTCTGCAGGTTCCAAATTATAAATTTCTTTCAAAATAATATTTAAGTAAGATTTCATAGAACGTGGGGGAATGTAGTTTGTGATTTTATTTGTATAAGATAGGAATCCAACTGCATCCTGCTGGGAAATCATCAGGTAGGAAAGAGCAGATGCAAAAGCTTTGGCATATTCCATCTTAGAGATTTTACCGGATTTATAACTCATGGAATTGCTGTGATCTACGATTATGTAAGATTTTAAGTTGGTTTCCTCTTCATATCTCCTGATATAATATCTGTTCGTTCTGGCATAAACTTTCCAATCCAGTTTGTTGATAGGATCGCCCGCGTTGTATTGCCGGTGGTCAGAAAATTCCACGCTGAACCAGTGATAGGGAGATTTATGCAATCCAATAATAAAGCCTTCCACTATGAGTCGGGCACGCAAATTGAACTTATCGATTGTAGCAATAAATTCTTCGGAAAGATATTTCATTTATAATTTCTAATTCCAAATTTCTAATTTCAAATTCAGATTTCTATTTGCCTTTCTTTGTTCCATACAGAATTGCAACGGGAAACAAAACAACATAAGC
>JAUWNO010000414.1 GCA_030612605.1 Armatimonadota bacterium | reverse complement strand
TGATAATCTGTGTCTCTGCTTTTTTATCTGCCTTTTTAAAAATGAGCTTGAGAATTTCAGGATCGAACTTTTCATTAAGCAATTCCAAAGCATTCTGATAAGTATCGGTTTTATCTTTGTTGAATTCATCCAGGATTTTTGCAGCTTGAAAATTGTTTATCAAGGATTTTACAGTTTGAAAGATGAGATAAAACAGAATCAGAATTATTGCTATTTTCAAACAAAAAGCAAAATAGAATAATTCGTTTTGATGACCTTGTGAAAAATTAAAGATAATGAAAAAGATATTGAAAAACAGGAAAAGCAAAGAGATTATGAGAATCAGAAACTTCAGGATGAATAGCGAGTTGCTCATTAATTGCTGATGTTTTATCTTTCTTTCGAATAAACGCATTATTACCTAATTCTGAGCCTTAACTAAAATAATATTATTACACTTTAATGCAATGTAGCAACATAAAAAAAAACATCTATTCTTTGCAAGATTTTTTAAAACAATTTGACAAATAAATCTCCTTTTTATCTCTTCAATCCATCTTTCGTTTGTTCAAATTATTTTTAAGAATTTGTATTATAAAGTGAGGATATAAGGTTATTATCTTGCGACCATAAAAACTTCGCAAGATATAGATGAATTATGTCCTTCAGAAAAAATCATTAAAGTAGGTTTTCTTATGCTCTATCATATTTTCATAGTTTCAGATGGGACTGGTTTAACAGCAGAACAAGCATTAAAAGCTGCCTTGGTTCAATTTGAGGAGACTGAAGTACGAATGTACTTGCGTCCCAATGTGCGGACCAAACAACAAGTTTTGCATATTATTTCCGAAGCTCACAATATCAAAGGCATGATCGTGCCTACTGTTGTCTCAAAGAAACTACGCGATTTAAGTTTAGAGCAAGGTCGACTTCATAATCTCGATACGATAGATTTGATGGGACCGCTTTTAGCTCAATTATCACACAATTTTGCAGATTCCCCATCAGAAAAACCAGGAGTATTTCACGAATTAAACAAAGCTTATTTTCAACGAATAAAGGCAATTGAATTTACTTTTCGTCATGATGACGGTCTAAGAATCGAAGAATTAGAGAAAGCTGAAATTGTGTTATTAGGCGTATCCCGAACCTTTAAAACTCCCATAAGTGTCTACCTGGCGTATAAAGGATGGTTTGTAGCCAATATTCCAATTATCTTAGGAATTGAAGTTCCTGACATAATTTATAAACTACAACCAAAGCGTGTTTTTTGTTTGATGACTTTTCCTAATCATTTAGCTGAGTTGAGAAAAGTTAGAGAAAGACATTTAGGTGGGGCTACAGGAGAATATGCAAATCTCTCTTATGTCAAAAGAGAGTTAAATTATGCTAACAAAATATATAAAAAACAGCCGAAATGGTTTAAAATCGATGTAACTAATAAACCCATTGAAGAAATATCCTCTGAAATTCTAACAGCATTTAGGAATAATAGAAAAAAGAATTAATAAATTAATTTCATCCTCGTTCCAATACTCCGCCTAAAAGAATAGTGGACAAGTCCTGCGTTAAAGACAATCTAAATATTCCTACACGTGAACAAGAAAAGTGATCATCTATTTTTTGCAAGATTATTTAAAAAATTTGACAAATAATATTAGTTATTTAAATCTTCGACTTGTGTTTTTGAAAGGTAAAAAATAGAAGTACCAGTTTGTGTTTAAACGGTATTCAAAGGAGTTGCTTTGATTTCTGATGCATTACGTAATAGTATTAAAGACTCTTTAGAAGAAATTGCTTATAAAAGAATTATTCTTTTTGGATCCAGAGCTCGTGACGATGATTCCTTGCAAAGCGATTTTGATATTCTTATCATTATAAAAAATGTCACTTCAAAACAGAAGAAAATAAATCTATCAACAATGATTAGAAAACGTTTTGCAGCAAAGATGTTAGATGCTGATGTTTTAGTGAAAGACGAAAAAGACATTGATTATTTGAAAGACAAACCTGGTAGTGTGGTGCGAAATGCTCTGCTTGAGGGTGTAACTTTATGAACAATGAGTATTTAAAAAATTGGATTAAAAAAGCTGATAATGACTTAAAAGTCGCTGAACATGAAATGAACATAAGCATTGACGAATGTATCACTGAAGCAATCTGTTTTCATTGTCAACAAGCTGTTGAAAAATACCTTAAAGCTTACCTTATCTTTCAAAAGCACGATTTTGGTAAAACTCACAATCTTGAATATCTTATTGAATTATGTTCAAAATATGATAAGGAATTTCACAAAATAAATGTTGGCAACCTTTCATTTTATGCTGTTGAAATCCGCTATCCTGATGATTTCTACATTCCAACGATTAAAGAAGCTAAAGAAAGTATTGAAATTGCCAAGCAGGTTAAAAATTTCGCTCTCATAAGAATTAAAGATAAATAATTTTGTTTAACTATAAGCTGTTCTTCACATAAATGCTGGTTTATTTTCGTTCCAATGC
>JAUWNO010000352.1 GCA_030612605.1 Armatimonadota bacterium | reverse complement strand
TCGTGTTTTTTTTGGCAGAAAATCGTTAACACCAATGTTAAATATAAGAATTTTAAATTGTTTGTTTGGCATTTGAATATTGAGATTTATTTGGATTTTGTTTTTTGAGATTTGTATTTTCCAGTTTATCTGGGTTAGGTTTCGTAAATAGACTCTTAATAAATTTTTCCATATCTTCGAGATTCATTTTATTTCTCTATTAACATATAATGTCAGCTCAGGTGCAAAAATGTAATGTTGGAGCTTTTTACTCTATATCTTGCATTTTCGCTTGTTTTTACTCGTTACTAAGTTGTACTTAGTAATGCATTTGTTGGCGAAGTTCAACTTCGCAATAAAAAAGTATTCCCAAGAAAAACTTGGGAACAAGAGGAAAAGTGGAATAATCAGTAAATAACATTTTCATTTCCTTAAAAAAACCTATGTCAATAACGATGAATAAACTTTCAAAGTCAAATAAAAAATTGAAATGCGGATTTTTATTCTTGCATAATTCAAGAGAAAAATTTAGTTGTTCAAAATATGAAAAGAATAAATTTTGAAATTATAAAGGAAAAGCTCACCTGCAGAAACGCAAATGCATATTCATCCTGTAAATAATCCGTCAGTTGGCGGATTCCCGATGGGATTTAACAGGGTAAACTGTAAATTCTCCAAATAAACTTTTGAATGCCAACTATACTAAAATCCAAATCTCGTCTGCGTTTCTGTCAGGTGAAGCGGGGTTAGGCTTAATAGACTTCATCGTGTGTTCCAATCTCAAGTAAGATAATATCATCTTCCTTTTGCTTTTTGCTCTTTACAAAGTCAAAGACTATTCGCAGGTCGTATCCAACGCTACATGCCCATGAACCTGATAATTTTCCTTTGAGTTTATGAGTTTCTAATTGTGGAACAAAAGGATCTTTTACTAAGAGCCTCAATGTTTCTTCAATATCTTTATTTAGAGTTGGACGTTTTTTGATAGTTCGCCTAAAAACCCTTACAAAAGTTTTACCCCAAATAAGCGTTCTCATTTGGAGAGCTTTCTCATTAGGTCATCTACAGTACCTCTTTTCACCTTTCCTTGGGCATATTCCTCTCTTGCTTCTCTGATGTTTTTTACAAGTAATTCCCGACTATGGTCTATTAGCCTATGTCGAATAATATCAATGAGATCTTCTTGCTGATATTCAGGTAACGATTCAACAACATCTATAGCCTTTTGAAATATCGCAGTTTGTTGACTAGACATTTTGTATACCTCCTTTCTTTTTTGTAAGCCTAACATACACACATTAGACTACTTAAAAAAACAGTATATGACATTTCCATTTCCTTGAAATAAACTACGTCAATAACGATAAAGAAACTTTCAAAGTCAAATAAAAAAATAAAGTAAAGATTTTTATTCTTGCTTAATTCAAGGGAAAAATTTAGTTGTTAAAAACATGAAAATAATAAATTTTAAATTATCTCTTTATCTTTGTGCCTTTGCCTGCCCCGTAAGGAAGAATGACTGTATCGGGGTGTCTTAATGGTAAAAAAATATGAAATATAAATATCACCTTTTAGCATTTTCAGCGGTCTTCTTCTGGGGAATTTCGCTGCTTTCCACACGTATTCTTTTAGATAGCGGTTTCACGCCAAATAACATAACTTTCTTCCGCTTCCTGATTGCAGGCAGTATAATTTTCTTTTTCAAGAAAAATAAGCAAAAAACCAAAATAGAAAAAAAGGACAGGAAATATTTTTATTTAACCGCTCTGTGTGGAGTGACTTTATTTTATTATTTAGAAAATACAGGTCTCAAATTCACAACTGTTTCCAATACAGCTCTCATCACTGCCACGATTCCGCTCTTTACACTGCTTATTGCTTTTTTCTTATTGAGAAAAAAAATGATCTGGCAAAACCTGATTGGGATTCCCTTTGGTCTGGGTGGAACATTTATTCTATTCTACAAAGACATTCTGGAATCGGGTGTTCATCTGAAAGGAGATATCTTTGTTTTCGGTTCAGTGATAATGTGGACGGTTTATTCTTTTATTTATAAAAAGATAATGCACAAATATGATGTTGCTTTTTTTACTTATAAGGTTTTTTTGTATGGTGTGATATTTCTTATTCCTGTTATGGTATTTGAGTATAAAGATTTTTCCAATATCAAATTCAATGTTTCTGCCGGACTGCATTTGCTGTTCCTTTCGATTTTTTGCTCTTGCCTGGGTTATTATTTCTGGAATCTTGCAGTTAAAAATATTGGCATAAAGGTCATTGCCAATTTGATTCTTTTTATCCCGATTGTAAGCATTGCCTGTGGGATAGCATTTTTGGACGAACCTTTCACAATTAATCTTATCATCTCAACAGTACTTATTATGTTAGGTGCATATCTGACTTCCATTTCGGATGAGAAGAACATGTTTTAAAAACTTGCGAATAGATTAAGAAAATGAGCCACTAAGAGCACGAAGTAACACGAAGGAAAAGAAGTAAGACATTAGAATTTTCCGAATGACTGGCAACTGCAGGATTCCTGTATTTTAAAACCCTGAAAACGCTTCTTTCAAATTGACTTCCGCTAAGCAATTTCAGGGTTGAGAATCTGATATTTTTTGAACCTTGAAAGGGTCAATTTTCAGGGAAGCTTTGAAAGAGACCTTTTCAAGGTTGTAATTCAGATTTCTGATTATTTTCAGGGTTGAGAATAAAACCATTAAAAAGTATATCTGAGAGAATTTCTATGTTAATAAACTTTTTCAAGGTTCATTCGAAACGATTGAATGAACATCTGACTGTTTTCTATAGAAGATATTTATCTTGTGAACTAATTCTTAGTGCTCATTCGCCTGCCCCGTAAGGAGCTTGTGACTGTATCGGGGTGTCCTTCGTGGCTAACAGTTACAATTCTTGACAAATATTTTGAGCTTCCTTTGTTGTCTCATTCGTATTTAGCTAAAAAATAACTCAGGAGGATTTTCAATGAATATTCCATTGATCTGGTATGTTGCACCGTTTGGGGCAATAATGGCATTGATCTTTTCATTTATCTTATTTAAAGGT
>JAUWNO010000247.1 GCA_030612605.1 Armatimonadota bacterium | reverse complement strand
TACAAAACCTTTGGAAGCACCAATTGCTTTTGCACCTATCAACATTCCTTCAATGACTGTATGAGGATCTGCTTCAACTATGCTCCTATCCATAAATGCACCTGGATCGCCTTCATCTGCATTACAAATAATGTATGGAATAACATTTCTTTCTTGTGATGTTTTATAAGCAATTTCCCATTTCATGCCGGTTGGAAATCCTCCACCACCTCGACCGCGAATACCTGATCTTTTTACTTCATCGATAATATCCTGCTGTTTCGTTTTCAAAGCTTTTGCCAATGAATTGTAAGCTCCTCTGGCTATTGCATCCTCGATATTCTCAGGATTAATTATCCCTTTATTACGCAGAGCAATTAATTGTTGTTTACCAAAGAATTTGATATTCTCCATTTTTGGAATGTAATTTCCTGTTTCAATATCTTTATAAAGAAGTTTTTCTACATATTTTCCTTGTATCAATTTATCGATAATTTCAGGAATATCTTCTGGTTTAACTTTCTGATAAAAGATACCATCAGGTTGAATAACCATTATCGGACCTTGAGCACAAAATCCATTACAACCAGTTGGAACTACCATATATTCGTTATCCAGATTTCTCTTTTTCAATTCCTTATCTAAAAGGTCTTTCAATTTAAAAGAACCGGCAGAGACACAACCTGTTCCAGCGCAAACCATCAAAGCAGCTTTGAATTGTTTTATTTCGTGCACTCGTTTTTCCCGGATAATATTCAGATCGGCAGATTGAATTCTATTCATTGTTCCCCTCCTTATATTTTGCCAGCAGCTTAGGAACATCAGCAACCTTAACACCACCGTAGAGATTATCACCAATAGTGATTACAGGAGCTAAACTGCAGCATCCAAGACAGCGAACACCTTCTAAAGAAAATAAACCATCAGAAGTTGTTTCACCAATTTGTATTTCCAATTCACGCGTGAAAGAATCTAATATTAACGGAGCACCTTTCACATGACAGGCTGTTCCAATGCACACCTGGATCTCATATTTTCCGCGAGGATATAAGCTGAATGATTTATAAAATGTTGCGATATGATACAATCTCGCGAGAGGAACTTTGGTTTGGAGAGTTACTTCTTCCAAAGTTTCCCTGGGAATATATCGGAATTCATCCTGAATATCCTGCATCATTTCGATCACGAAGTCAGGATCATTATTCCATTTCTTTATGATTTGTTCTACTTTTTCCATATTATTTTCCTTATTTTATTTTGACGCTGATTCATTATGAATTTTATGATTTATTATGATTATTACAAATCCAAAATTATTTTTCATATTAATTCATAAATAATCAGCGTATATCTGCGTCTAATCTTTCTTTTTGTTTCCCGGACAAGATTGTCTTTGCTGGATATTCCATTTAGGTCTCATATTTGGAGTTTTCACGATTATTGCTTTGATCTTTTTATTTCGGAAAACTGAACCGATCCCACCACGACCTGCTTGTTTGATCCTGGTTCCCTGTCTTCTCCAATCCCACCAGGAAAAGTTCAAACAGCCGATAAGAACATGATCTGAACCTGTTCCAGCAGAAACTACAGAAATATTCTGTTTTTCAGCAGGAGTATCAGCATACATTTCTGTGAATTCTTCGGAAGCAAGATGAGCATTAACACTCTCTTCAGGAGCTTCTTCAATGGAAATTGTCTTCTTGGTAGAATCGATAAAAATGATTACATCTTTTTCTGCTTTACCCTGAACTTCCATGGCATCCCAACCGGCAAATTTAAGAAGAGGTCCGAAATGACCTCCTACATTACTATCGATAATACTGCCTGTAGTGGGGGAGATGGATGTTACCAGAGATTTCCCTGCACCGGAAAAAGTGGTTGTTCCTCCCAGAGGTCCGCAGGCAATCACAATTTCATTTTCCAGACTGTCCCATTTTGTGTCTGCGTTTACTCCATTCCATAGAAGCCAGAGACCGAATCCTTTTCCGCCAATGAATAAATCTTTCATCTGCTGGGTTACAGCTTTTTCTTTAATTTCATTGTTGGAAATATTCACGTAAAGAGTTTTGTTTGTGTAACCTTTTTCAATTGTTGAAGGAGTGTATTCAATCTTTTTCAGGATCTTATGAGCATTTTTCATTTCTTTGATGTTACTCATTGTTTTCCTCCTTCTCGGTTGATTTTTTCGGAATCTTCATTCAATCCTCCATATATTTTTATTAAATCAAATAAAAAAAGCATTCTGCGAAAAGGAAAAAAGTATGTCTTTCTGAGGATTAACTTACATAGGCATTCGACGAAGAATCTCATTATAAGCAGAGATCCTTCGAGGGAATAGCACGAAGAATTTCTCAGGATGACAAAAAACACTCTATTTTGCAGAACTCATTTTTATTAAAAAAATGCAAATTTGAAAATCGAAATTCTTAGTTTGATTTTAGCTGTCAAGCAGTTTCTAAATATGAAAATATCTTAATAAGAATGAGATTATTAATAAATTATTATTGACCTTAAAGTATTAGTTCAGGTTTCTTGAAAAAAGATTTGAGGTTAATATGAGAAAATCAGATTATAAAAAAGAAATTATCAGAATAATTGAATTCATCAGAATAGAGCTTTCAAAAGCAGGTTTATCAAAATTAATTATTGGATTATCCGGCGGAATAGATTCAGCAGTTACTACTGCATTGAGCATCAAAGCTATTGGGAAAGAGAATGTGGTAGCTGTAATGATGCCGTATAAAAGCAGTCATCCTGATAGCCTGAAACATGCTGAGCAATTTGCGAAAATTCTTGGAATTCAATATGAAATCATTGATATATCTTCAATGGTGGATGCATACTTCGGAAATTATGCATTAGATGCAGGTATTCTTAGGAAGGGAAACCTGATGGCACGCGAGCGAATGTGCATCCTATATGACCTTTCCGCAAAGTATCAAGCATTAGTTGCAGGAACCGGAAATCGCTCTGAAATGATGGTTGGATATTGCACTCAATATGGAGATAATGCCTGTGCATTCGAACCGCTCGGTCATCTTTTTAAAACTGAAGTCAGGGAAATTGCGAGAATTTTGGAGATTCCCCAAAGTATCATTGATAAAAAACCTTCAGCAGATCTGTGGCAGGAGCAAACAGATGAAGATGAACTGGGAATCACTTATGATGAGCTTGATGAAATTCTATATGAATTATTTGATCTAAGGAAAACGAGAAAAGAAATGATTAATAAAGGCTTCTCAAAAGAGAATATTGAGAAAGTACTGGATTTGAATAAAAAATCAGAATTCAAACGAAATATTCCGGCGATGATGGGATGAGTTCTACATAATTAATGGGATTGTCTTTCCGTCAAAAGCCGGACTCGGTCTGAGGAATACCTACAAAGACAGACTAACGAAGAATCTCATCCACCTCATCCCGACCTTCTCCTATCGAGGAGAAGGAGAATACAAGCTTCCTCTCCAATTAGGAGAGGATTGAGGTGAGGTGAAAAACACTCTGTTTTGCAGAATCTTATGATTAAAATAATTAGGAGCTAATTTGAATTTTTTCAACAATAAACTTGAGTTAAGTTCGCTTTAGCTGACTTGACTTAAGTTGTCTAACCAAATAAGACATATCAACTTAACTCAAGATTTGCGTCTTAAGTCAAGTTTCTTTATGCAAAAAAAACCTGAATTTACGGACAAACACTAAATAATAGGAGCTAAATTTGAAAATATTAAAAAATGACAGATGCAGAATATGCAAAGTAAAACGTGGGAATCGTTTCTGCTTGCGAATGGGGAAGGATATCTGCTGGCAGTGCTGCAATGAAAAAAGAATCGATTTTAAATGTTCCGATACATGCCGTTATTCTCTGCAAAAAACAGAAAAATTTGAATATAAAACAAATACGGATTCTAAAAAAGAATATGAAAACCTTCTGAAAAGATCAATTGAACGCTGGATGAATTTATCACAGGAAATTTTCCATAATAAAATCCCTAATGAAATGCTGAAAACTGAAAAAGGTAAAAAGGAAATTGAAGATTTTTTCCTGCATTTAAATATTATAAATCCAATTTTATTAAATCTTTTCAATGAAATATTTACGCTCGCTAATCTTCAAGCGATTTCTAAGAAAGAAACTCAGGAAGATATTGCACAAACATACCTGGAGAAGCGCATTGAACAGGAGTGGCAGGCAACCATCCAATTT
>JAUWNO010000589.1 GCA_030612605.1 Armatimonadota bacterium | reverse complement strand
TTTTTATCCAGAATTTTTACGAACAGAAGAAACAGAAAATGCAAAAAAAGTTGGTTACAAATACCTGAAAGATTTATCCAAAAAAGGTTTTATTCAAATCAATGAAATATCTTTCTCAGTTTCAGATTTGAAAAAAGCAATATTTTTTCAACCGAGCTCAGATACTTTCCGGAAAAAGTATGCAAAAAATAATGAATATTTTGCCTTCCTAAAAAATAAAAACAGAATCCAAATAATTGAGTTAGACTTAAAAAAAATGAGTTAAGCTCAAAAGCAAGACTCCTATGAAACCACACTGTAATTCCTTTATTTATAAACAGAAAAAAAAGATTTTATCAAATGGAAAAACAGAGATGCGAATTAGCGACTTCATTCGGAAAATTTCCCGAATAAATTCAACTCAGGTAACTATTAACTGCCATCCACTAAAGTGAATGGTTAGTGTTTAGAAAATCCAACCTTATTTCATTTTTCCATAGTTTCATTAAGATGAAAACAAAAATATAGAACATCGGAATGTTCAGTTTGCTGATCTTCCGATTGTACGGGCATGAACTTCTCTACATTCCGAAGATTCGACAAGTCGAAACATTCGGAAGTTGGAAATTGTTTTCATAGGAGCCTTGCTCTATTTCAATAACAAACACTTTTTCGTTGCTACTGTTTTTCCATCCAAATCAAGTTTATAGAAATAAATTCCGGTTCCCACATTTCTCCCATTCTCATCCTTCCCATTCCAGACTACTTCGTTAATTTTCAATTTTAAATTTTCAATTTTCAATTGTTTCACTTTCTGTCCTTTCAGGTTATAAATAGTTATCTCAGCGTCCTCAGCGTTCTCTGGGATGAAAAAAGAAATAGTTGTTTCAGGGTTGAAAGGATTGGGATAATTTTGAAAAAGTGCTGCTGTAATTTGCGGCAAATTCATATTTTCAGAAGAGGTTAATTCATTATCACCATAGAATCCCGTTCTTTTATAATTTCCACGATAAGTAGCCCAGGGAGTTTGAGTTCCTTTTGGTAGTTTTGCATCTAATATGAAAATTTCATTGGACGAACCTGACACAATATCAAAATCTCCATCACTATCTATATCACCAACAGTGGCAGGAATATTTCCGGTAATACCGATCGGTACTGGAGAAAATTCAATTTCTGTTCCATCAGAATGATATGCATAGAAATCGTTGTCACTGGTGAAAAATAGTACATCAAGTTCTTCATCGTCGTCGAGATCAACTACCACAGGTGGACATTGCATCGGCTTATTGATGAAAACAGGCCAACCCGGATAATTTATGCCATCTTGAGTAAAAATATAAATTCCTCCATTTTGAGTTGTAAAGGCAATTTCCAGATTTCCGTCATTATCAAAATCGGACAGAATCGGAGAGTTCGACATCCTACTATCTAAATCGATTGAGATAAGAACAATTCCGGAATTATCAATCAAATGGAATTTATTGTCTGAAGTGCCAACAGCGATTTTAAAATTATCCAAAATTGTGGGAGCTGCACAAATAGATGAA
>JAUWNO010000283.1 GCA_030612605.1 Armatimonadota bacterium | reverse complement strand
ATCATCTCCATCTGGATACTTGCCAGTATTATCGAAGAAATTTTCTATCGTGGTTTTCTGCAGACCTTCCTGAACCCTTTAAAAGATATTGGATTAAAACTGGGAAAAGTCTATCTCAGCTTACCGATTATTGCAGCAGCTGTTATGTTTGGACTGATGCATTTATGCTTGCTGGGAAAAATGCCGGACAGGATAGTTTATTTCATTATTATTAATGCATTTATTCTAGGATTAATTGCCGGTTATTTTCGTGAGAAAACAGGGAGTTTAATTCCTGCTTATTTCGTGCATCTCGCTTTTAATATTGTGGGAATGATGATACCGCAGATCATGATGATGGTGATGAAGGGGTGACGACCAAGCTCACCTGCCACCAGAGTGATATGCCAACCCGCCTCCGAACATTGCGAGACCTCAGTTAGCAAAACAATACTCGCAAATCGCCGACGCTCTGGTGGTCAGGTGCAGCGATTTGTTAGGTGTACTTTTATGCCAATGTATTTTGTTTACCTTCCGCAACATTTTTTATACTTTTTACCACTACCGCAGGGACAAGGTTCATTACGGCCAATTTTGACTTGAACCTTCACAGGTTCTGCTGGGTTCATAAGCCGTTCTACATCAGAAACATCCTCAAACTTGTCAGGTTCAATACCAACAATAGCTTTCCACCCATGTTCATTACAAATCGCCAAAATTTCTTCTGCCCGTTCTGGTGATTGTACACGGACTACTGCAGGACGTTTATCAGATCCTAATTTAGCCATAGTTATCTTATTACACCTAACTATGTATTAACCTGCGAGATTGCTTCATAACACGCCACTCCGATGGATTTGATGATGAGTATTCATGAAAGTCGCTGTTTTCAAGAACCAGTATTTGTCCCGTATTATCAACAATTATTTTTTCAAAACTCAATTTTGTGTCGAAAAAAAAATTATTACTCTCTTTTTTCAAGTTTCGAGCTGCCATACAACAATAATCAGGATCAATATCGATCCCAATGCTATTTCTTCCATATATTAAAGAAGCCAAATTGGTTGTTCCAGAACCACAGAAAGGATCTAAAACTATATCATTGTGAAACGAAAACATTCTAACAAGACGTGATGCCAGTTCAAGAGGAAAAGGAGCTGGATGTTTTTTTGTGGATGCACCATTAATATACCATATCTGTTTAAACCAAGTATTGAAATCCTTTTTGCTGATTTTACTTAATTTCCTTTGTTCTTCGGTCGGTTTTCGATAACCACCTGGCTTTCTCTGCATTAGAATGAATTCCATATCGTTTTTAATGATAGCATTTGGTTCATAAGGTTTTCCCAAAAACTTTGACCCGTTTTCTACTTCAAATTTGACATTTGCTATTTTATGCCAGATAATTGGATTAAGGTTATCAAATCCTATTTTACGGCATTGAACACAAATATCAGCATGTAAAGGAAAAACAAGATGCCGTCCAAATCTTCTTCTTGAAACGCATACATCTCCGACAACACAAACCAATCTCCCACCTGGAACCAAAACCCGGAAAACCTCTCGCCACACTTTTTCGAGTTCAGCTAAAAATGTTTCATAATCATTGATGTGGCCTAACTGATCGGGATTCTCATTATACTGTTTCAAATTCCAATATGGTGGTGAAGTGAGAACTAAATGAATAGATTCATTGGGTAAGAAAGATAGATTCCTTGCATCCCCGTTAATTAGCCTGTGATAGATTTTTAGTTTGTTGCTTTTCATATAAATGCTCTAACGTGAGAAATAAGAGATTTCGCAAAATAATTAAAAGAGAGATCGTTTGCTGGTTCATTGTAAACACCTTTAATTCCATTGTTACTGTCAGATGTTATAAAAGCCGAGGATGTATAGTGACGTTCATGAATAAGTTTCCGACAAAAAAGTTCATAGCGTTTCATATATGAAGCATTGACGAATTCAGAAAATACTTTAAAATGAGGTTCCTTTACTTTAACGGATCGATTTGAAGATTGACAATCTTCAAGCATAAAGAAATATCCGAGAAAAGGCTGAACACTTCCATTGAATGCTCCTTCTCTAAAAGCAGTCCATAAATCTAATGCACTTCCCATAGCCTCCTCTGTCCTATTATTGAAATTGTTTCCAAACGAAGGTCCCACTTGGGATTTTGCTTCAATAGCGACTAATAATTGACCATTTTTAATAACCAACAAGTCCCACTTTTTGGTCGGTCTGAAAAAACCCGGCAGCTCAAGAGCCTTTTTCTCATGGATGTAATGTTTATCAATACCAGCATCAACTATCAAATCCCTGAACAGGGTAATAAAACCATCCATTTGAGCGCCACCAGTTACTGCACTTCTTGAACCTGCATCTGATACCCCATGCTTTTTTTGCTTGTCCTTTTGTGTTTTTCGAGTTATCCAGTAATGAGATACTGCTTTTGCGATATGAGTATCTATTCTATCTAATATTTTCTGCATTTTTTATCCTATTCACAATTTTTTCAAGTTTATTCTGAAACTATCCATCGAATCAAACTGCGAAGTTCACAGTAGAATACTCTTATATTGTCGCTTCAAAATTTACAACTTCTAATATTCTATTTGCATTCCAATTATCCAATATCAAGAAAGCATTATCGGAATTTATTTGTCAAATTTTTCTGAGCTGCCTAACGAAGAAAACAAGCTACAAAAATGTAAATACTTTCTCACACAAAATTTACCTTCAAACTAATATGGACTCAACCATCCAATAACTTACAACCCATCTGCATTTCGTCTGCTTCATTGGATTGTTAGTGATTATCATGTTTCTGAAACTGCTTTGTTTTCTGTTGTGATTTCTTTAATTTATCTGTTTGTTTACGCCAGAAATCAAGCTCTTGAACTTGAGTAAATCCTGAAATTTGTGACATGACTTTCTTTGCCCCAAGTCGCTTCCAGGTTACACATTTTGGTTCATGACTCATCATATTGAATTACCTCCAATGGAGAATAGATATCTATGTGATCGTATCCCATTATAGTATTTACAGCATTGTATTTGGGAATTTTTTCAAAATGTACGATATGTCTAAAATTCCAACTCACAATCATTTGACATTTAGATACGCTCGCTACTGCTACATGTGCAGCATCATCTAAAGAATTTATTGTAACGATATTTGCATCCAAATATGCTTGACGTAGTTCCAAAACTTTCTGACTAATTTCTGCAATATTAACAAGTCCAGTATATTGCTGAAAAAAATCGCAAACTTTTTGCGGAGCAGCTTCTATTTCAGCTTGAACAATTGCTGATGTAACCAATAAGAAGCGTCCGGACTGAACCTCTTCAAAAAACTTCTTGCTTGGTTCAGAGAATTCTTCATCAAAAACGCCTCCAAAAACGGATGTATCTGCATAAACTTTTATCATCTGTAAAATATCCTCAAATTATATTATTAATCTGCGAGCTTGCTTCATAATACTCAACTCCGTAAGATTAAATTTGCATTCAGATTTCCAATATCAAGAAATCATTATTGGAATTCATTTGTCAAATTTTTCTTTTACAAAATCAATTACCTAATCGAATGCTTTAATTCCTGATCGATTCGATCTTTTAAGAAAATTTTAATTAATGACTGATATGGCACATCTCTTTTATTTGCAATCATTTTTATTTCATTTAAAATAAATTCCGGAAGTCGTAAAGAAATTGTCTTGGTTGAAGGTTTTAATTTTGAGAATATCACTTTTTCAGCTTTCTTCCAATCGATGTATTTGGAAGAAT
>JAUWNO010000217.1 GCA_030612605.1 Armatimonadota bacterium | reverse complement strand
CCAATCAACTACATCTTTGGTGAATTTCTTTTTTGCCTTTGCTTGTTCCAACATAAAAGGAATGTCCAATCCATCAGGATTATAAACATTGCCATTCACGAAATCTGCAACTGCTACAACTTTGAAATCAAAATCGTATTTTTTCTTTAAATAATCTTTTTTCTTTAGTAGGATTTCACAAATTCCCTGTCCTACTGTTCCAAAACCTAAAAGTGCTAAATTCATTCTTTCTCCTTTTTTTGCTCACGGATTTTCACGGATTTGACAGATTCTACTCATTCCCAAATTCCATTTGAGAATGCAATTTTTCAAAAAGTTTCACTTTGATTCTTTAAAGGAATGATAACTCGAAATGAAATTTCTATCCCAATTGTGTTCCCAAATAAAATTTAGGAACAAGCAGAAATATAATTTCTCATCCAATTATATTCCCAAATAAAATTTGGGAACAAGCAGGCTTCATCCAAATCAAAGATTAATCACTTTGATAATACTCATTTCTTATCCGTTAAATCCGTGTTTATCCGTGAGCGTTTTATTATTTTACAATTTGCTTTTAATACATTCTGAAAGACGTTTCACAGCTTCAGCAAGTTGTTCTTTGGAAGCAAATGAAAAATTTATCCTCATATGATTTTTAGCAGGATTTTCACCATAAAAAGTGCTACCCGGAACAAAGGCAACCTTAAATTTCATTGCTTCATAAAATAGTTCGTAAGTATCGATATGCTTTGGAAGTGTTACCCAGAGGAAAAGTCCACCTTCCGGTTTAGTCCAGGTAATTCCCATCTCAGCAGGAAAATATTTTTCCATTGTTTGCAGGAAAACTTTGAGCTTTTCACGATAATAATCCCTGCATTTTTCCAGGTGAGATTCATAGTTCATTTCAGTTAAAAAAGCAGCACACATATCCTGATTATATTTTGGTGTGTTAAGCACATTGCCTTCTTTGATATTGGTCATTCGTGCAATCACATCTTTTGGTCCGATATTGAATCCAACCCGAATTCCGGGACAGAACAATTTGGAGAAAGTGAATAATCCGATCACATTTCCTTTCTCCCGTCTTTGATCGAGCTCGAAAATCGAAGGAATAGTTTCTCCATAGTAACGTAAATCACGATACGGACTGTCTTCAATAATTGGAATATCAAATTCATAACTTAGATCCAGAAGAGCTTCTCTTTTTTCCAGACCCATAGTTATTCCCGATGGATTTTGGAAATCCGGAACAACATAAATAAACTTTGGTTTTTTATCCTGTTTTTGCAACTCTTTTATTTTTTTCAGATATGAAGTGACATCAGGACCATCCTCTTCAATATCGAAACCGATAAATTCAGGTCTCTGAAGCTGAAAAGCTACAATTGCTCCTGCAAAAGTGGGACGGTCTACAAAAACAATATCACCGGGATTCAGGAAAAGTCTTCCTGTAATATCCAATCCGTGCTGACCCGAAGATGTGATAACGATATTTTCTTCGGAAATATCGATGTTATCCCTTCTCAAGAATTTGATTATTGCTGTGATCAAACTGCTTTCACCTTTGATATTTGTATATTGGAAAATCGTATCGAGATTTTCTCGTAGAAGTTTTTGAGAAGCATTTCTCATATCTTCTTTAGGAAACATATCCGGCGAAGGAAGACCTCCTGCCAGAGAGATAATCTCAGGGTCGCTTAAAAGTGCAAAAAGTTTTCCGATAGAATAACCACCGTATTCTTTCAAATTATCGGAAAATCTGGGTTGCCAGTTTTGTATCATTTGATATACTCCTTATTTTTCTTTTTCTAAAATCCTTGACCCATTTATGAGCCGATTACGGGTCGCTTATGACCCAATTATGGCATGAATATGGCACGAATGTGGCACGAATGTGGCACGAATCTGACACAAATATGAAACGAAAATGAGTCGATTATGGTGCGATTATGGTGCGATTATGGGTCGAATAATCTGATGTTAGTTTTTAAGAATATAATAGAGTGATCTGCCATCTCCAATCCTGATCAGTAATTTCTTTTCAATCATCTCATTTAAATCTCTGATAGAAGTATTTTTGCTAGTATTATTTATTTCCTGATATATTTTATTAGAAATTCTCCCTTTATTTTTTAGATAATCGACAGCTTTTATTTGTCTCTCATTCAGATTTTCAATATCAGGATATTCTACAGGATATTCTTTTTTTTTGAACTGCAAAACAAATCCTGTCTTATCCTCTGAAATTATGGGTTCATCTAAACCTGCCTGATTTAGAGCTTTAGTAATTCTTCCAAACCCTGAACCATATTCTTCCACAAATCCTGCAAGATAGAAAACATTCATTATCAAAGGATTTCGCGAAATCGAAGGATGTGTTGTTTTCAATCTTTCAATTGTCATACCTTCAGGAAGAGAACCGGGATTATAAAACCAGATATGATCATCAAAAATTTTTATCTGAATTTGGATATTAAATTTAAAATAATCCCTATGAATTACAGCATTAAATAGTGCTTCTCTAATTGCTGGAAGCGGATAATCCCAAATATCCTTTCTTTGAAATGAATCAATGATCTCATATCTCACATTTATGAATTGTTTGATAGTTTCCTCAGCTTCTTCGACAATATCAAAAAGATTTCCTCCAATTATCCTATCTCCTATTATTGTCGATTGATCCTTAAAACGACCGATACGAACAACTGTATTGATAAAGTACTTTTGCGGATCTTTGCTGAAAAGCATTATAGCAGCATTTGTGAGTTTATCCGCATCAAGAAGTTTCAATTTCCTCAACACATTTTGAATACTATCTTTTTCATCTCCTGCACGCAAGCGTCCGTTTTCTATTGCCATTCGCTGAAAACGTCGGATGGTTTCCTCTTGGATATCTTCGAGAGTATAATTTCCGGTAAAACCATCCCAATTTATTCCTTTTATGAAAAAATTCCGTAATTCATCATCCTGCATTAATCTCGTAGTATTACCAACTCTTTTGTAATATTTCCCTTTGTAAGATATGGGAAGATTCGATTCTTGAATGGATATTTTCATTATTGGTTTATTTTCTAACGTAATTATCTCCATCCCTGGATGAATTCCTAATAAATTAACAACACGATTTACGAAATTTTCAAACTCTTTATTGGAAATATAAATTCCTTTGATGTTACCCTTATTCGTCACACCAATAAATACTTTACCACCTTGTGTATTGGAAAAAGCTGAAATAGTTTTGAAAACTCCCTCGTTGAGTTCTTCTTTATATTCGAGTATTATGCTTTCAGATTCCATTTTGCCCCTTTCAATCAAACCTGATTCGGAACGCAATTCGAGTTGAGAATGATAAGAACATATAATCCACAATCAGTAATCCGACTATCCAAGAATCGTATTCACTTTGTTAATTACGACTCGTGTCTTGGATATTTAATAAGAACTTCCACCAAACAGAACCTTAATTCCTTTTTTCATCATGTCTCTGCCGTCTTTTGAGGCTTGAATAGCTTTGTAGAAAATTACATCACCGATCTTTTCTGCGTTTGCATTCCGCTCATCTTCAGGAAGAAAATATGTTGCCATCGTATCCATTTCGCGGGCTGTTCCATCGCTTTCATATTTATAGGTCATATCAGTTCCACTTTCCAAGACTTTATGCATATCCTCTGTCCAGTTGAAACCTTCTATACCAAGATCCGGATTAATGTAAATATGAGCACACAAGCTAACACCTTTGATGCCACTTTCTTTGAGTTCCTTTGCACACCGGATGAAATTTTCAGGACTAACTCCATTGCCAATATTTATCTCATACAAAGATGAAGTCATATCATCGCGGAGATATTCTTTCATTATGTTTAGAAGCATTCTGAATTGCACTAAATTTTGTGTTGCCAGCAGCATAGAAATTTTAATATGAAGATTTGGAATATCCCTGCCATAATAGCAAATTGCCACAATTGTGCTCCAGCTTGGATTCAGAAAGAAATCAGCACCGGTTGCCAGAGCTGTTCTGGTTATTCCATCCAGATAAATAAGATGATTGTCATTCGCTACTTCAATGCCACCAAAATTACCAAAGAAAGTTCCCTGGTTTTTCAGAATTAAATTAGATAATCCGTTTCCTGCATCTGCTCTCTCGAATTTTTTCCCAGTGATTTTTTCCAATTCTATAAATCTTTTTTCAGGATTGGGAATACCAATAAGATTTGTACTACAGAATTTAGAGCCTTTCATAATATTTTCTGCCATTGTAAGAGTTGCCATCAAATCGCCATTATAAACATAGTTATCTGTGAGAGCAACAACAGAGATGAATTCTGACGGTACAAAGCAAGGTTCAGCGGTTTCTGCACTTTCTGCAATTCTTTTCATGGCATGATGGGTAACCGGTGCTCCCTGCCAACCGGAAACCTGGGCAGTAGCAACTCCGAAATTATCATTATAAGAAATGTTATTTTCTTTTTCGTAATCTCCGGCTTTGGCAAATTTTTTCACTAATTGTTCAGCATCCTCGATCATCTTGCCATAACCTTTCTCAGCCAGGATTTTTTTACGGGTTTCAAAAACTCTCATTTCCTTTATTGTGTTAACAATGTGATTTGCTCCTCCATGAAATTCCTTCAACTTATCAATCACCTTCATATCAGCATCCGATAATAATTTGAAAAACATAATTCCTCCCTTTTTATTGATTTAAATTTAATTTATTAAGGTT
>JAUWNO010000101.1 GCA_030612605.1 Armatimonadota bacterium | reverse complement strand
AGTGGCTATCAGCCGCAAAAAAATCGCAGGTGAAATCCCCATTGTTGTAAATGAGCTCACCGACAAATGCCTTTATTCCGGGTTCTTCGGTACATTGGACTCCTCCAGGATGAAATTAATTACCGACAAGATTCTGGACATGCTTTCTGCTACCGGAATCGAGATAATTATAGTTGATCTCTCCAATGTTGACATTATAGATTCTGCTGTAGCAACACATCTGGCAAGATTGGGAGAAACATTCTCTCTTGTTGGTGTAAACACTGTATTTTGTGGAATTATGCCGCAAGTTGCTCAGGTTATGGTTTCTGTCGGTGTTGGAATGAAAGAATTCACTATAGTCAGAAACCTTAAATCTGCTATTAAAATAGTGTTTGAGATGCAGGGACTAAAACTGGTTGAAATTAAATAGGGAAACTCACCCCCGCCCCCTCTCTTTGGAAAGATGGGGTAGATAAGTTAGAAATTAAAAAAACATACTTTACCCCGTTAGATAATTTGCGCATTTTAAAGAATTTTTTAATTCATAATGGAAGTTGGTATTCTTGAGTGTTAATTAGATTCTGGTTACAAAGCCCCAGCTTGGTAACCAACACACACATTTCCAAGCTGGGGCTTGGAAACGAGTTCTCGTTAAATACAAAAAGGAGTATAAATATCGATCGCTTTGAAACTGTTACAATAGAAATTGAGAATGAACAAAGTACTGCAGAAGTAAGAGATGTGGCTTCCGACATAGCTTCCGATTTAGGATTTGATAAAGATGATTGTGCCCAGGTAGCTCTTGCTGTCTCAGAGATCGTCGGGAACGCAGTTAAACACGCCGGGAAGGGCACTTTATCCATACGATTATCCGGCAATAAAAAAGGTCTGGAATTTCTGATAAAGGATTCGGGGCAAGGCATTAAGAACTTAAAAAAAGTTATGCAGGAAGGATATTCAAGTAAAGTCGGTTCTTTGGGTGTAGGCTTGAACGCCGCTAAAAGGGCAATGGACGAACTTGTCATACGTTCAAAACCCGGAATGGGTACCAGGGTCATTATGAAGAAATATCTACCTATCCCCGAAGAAGAAATTGAATATGGGATAATTTCTTTAAATGACGAACGCTATACTGTTAATGGCGATGCATTTATCATCAAAGAATTTGAAGGAGATAAGGTTCTCCTCGCTGTTATTGACGGCACCGGCAATGGATTACATGCCTATGAAGTTGCTACCTTTGTAAAAAAAATTATCAATGAAAATTATAGATCTGATCTGGTTACAATTGTAAAAAAATGCCATAGGAGCATAAGAAAAGCATTTGATGTTTCTTTAGTTAGAAGTTGTGTATTAGAAATCCTGCTCTTAAAACCTCGTTCCCTGGAATATGTGGGAGTGGGAGATACCACCATTGATGTAATGGGTACAAGCCCTAAAATACATCCGATAAGTCAGATGGGAATTGTGGGAGATTTCCGGCTGCCGAATTTAAAATTGCAGAAATTCCGCTGCCGTCGTAAAATCATAATTATAATGTGTTCTGATGGAATTAAATCCCGCTTCTCAGAGGAAGATCTGCCACTTGACCGAGACGCACAGCATATTGCCAATTTCATTATGGAGAACTATTGCCGCCAATATGGAGATGCAACGGTTCTTGTAGCAAAAAGGAAAAGGTAAATCTCAAGGAGTCAGAATCCAGGAGTCAGAATGAAACGACCACCTGCAAAAAATTTTCAAGATTTGATTGTTTGGCAAAAAGCGCATCAATTTGTTTTGTTGGTATATCGATATAGTGAATCGTTCCCTAAGAATGAGCTTTATGGATTGACGTCACAACTAAGAAGATCTGCTGTTTCCATTCCTGCGAATATTGCGGAAGGCTTTAAAAAAAGGACCAAGCCTGATAAGGCAAGATATTTAAATATCGCACAAGGCTCCCTTGAAGAATCCCGGTATTATCTAATATTAGCAAAAGATCTCGATTATGGCGATAATCTTCGGCTAAGGAATCAACTTGAGGAGGTAAGCAAATTGCTTGAGTCATACCTTTCTTCAATTCTGAATTCGGGCTTCTGAATTCTGAATACGTTGGGAAAGATTAACAGAAATGACGAATGACATAAATTGTGAGAGATGAACGCTTAGAATGAATATGTAAGAAGGTAAAATACTATGAGTATTATTGATCGTGAACAAGAAAAAGCCCTTTTTGAAGTGAAAGAATTTCTGGTTTCCATCATTGGTAATGCACCGTATGGGATCATTGCTTTCGATTTGGAAGGTGAAATTATACTTACCAATTCTTTTGCAATTGACTATATTGGAAAGAAAATGTCTGTAAACAGCGCTGTCGGAAAAAATATATTGGAGCTGATAACCGATATTCCCGTACTGAAGACTACTATTGAAAATATTTTGAAAAGTGGCAGGAGAAAATTCGATCTGCCATCCGTTAAGGTAAATAAGAAATTCATGTTAATAAAAGGACGATCTATCTTAAACGGCACAATACTTGTGATAGAGGATATAACGGACTTGAAGAGCACTGAAACCAAATTGGCAAAACAATCAAAAGAATTATCCAAAGCAAATCTCAAACTCCAGGATTTGGACCGTATGAAATCAATGTTTATTGCCAGTATGAGCCACGAGCTTAGAACTCCGCTGAATTCTATAATTGGTTTTACCGGTTTACTCCTACAGGGTATATCCGGTAAGATAGATGATGAAGCCAGGAAAGATCTGGATATTGTTTATAATTCATCTCAACACCTTCTCAGCTTAATAAATGATGTTATTGATATTTCCAAGATTGAAGCAGGTAAATTAGATATTCATTTCGAAGATGTAAAATTAGATGATGTTATTGAAGAAATTGTAATTACAGTTTCCAAAGATGCGGAAAAGAAAAATCTTAAGATCAAGACTGAACTCCCGGAAGCTCTTACTATTGTTAGTGACAGAAGAAGACTTTTCCAATGCATTCTTAACTTGATGAGCAATGCTGTAAAGTTTACTGAAAAAGGAACTGTCGAATTGAAAGCCGTGAAAAAAGCTGATGTACTGAAAATATCTGTTACGGACATGGGTATCGGTATAAAAAAGGAAGATATACCAAAACTATTTAAATCCTTTATCCGGCTCAATACACCGATGAAGGAAGTAACTTTAGGTACAGGTCTTGGACTTTATCTTACCAAAAAAATAATTAACAGTGTTTTCCAGGGTGATATAAGTGTAGAAAGCGAATATGGCAAGGGCAGCACTTTTACTCTGGATATTCCCTTTAAGCAAAAAATAGAACACGGTTAAAACAGATGACGCAGATGAAGCGGATATACACAGAAAGAAAGAAAACAAAATAATGAAAAACTCCGTACTAATCCGTACAATCCGTTTACCCCGTGAAATCCTGCAAAGCGGGAACAGTGAAACTGTATTTAACGGGGTGTCATCCGTGTTCTATAAATATGGAGGTTTAGCATGAAAAGAGTGTTAGTGGTAGAAGACAACAAGAACAACATGAGGTTAATAATAAAATTGCTGGAAAATGATGGATATGAAACCATCAAGGCAGAAACAGGTGAGGAAGGAGTAAGGCTTGCTCTCGAGGAAAAACCCGACCTAATTTTAATGGATATCAATCTGCCGGGCATAGATGGTCTGGAAGCGACCAGAAGGATAAGAGCATCGGGGAAAGACAGAGATGTCCCCATTATTGCCATTACCTCGTACGCAATGACAGGAGACAGAGAGAAATACATGGAAGAGGGGTTCACCGGCTATATCGAAAAGCCGATAGATCCTTTTACAATAATAAAGGAGATAAAAAAGATATGGGAAAAATATATATAATCCTGATAGTGGACGACATCAAAGAGAACAGGCTTCTCCTTCGGAAGATAATTGAGAGCATGGATTATAATGTGCAGGAGGCTGCTAATGGCAAAGAAGGATTGGAAATAGCCAGACTGCACAAACCCGATCTCATTATCTCCGATATTCTGATGCCGGTAATGGATGGATTTCAGTTATGCAGGAAAGTGAAGGCGGACAATGAACTAAAAAATACCCCCTTTATTTTTTACACAGCCACCTACACCAGCAAGAAGGATGAGGAGTTTGCTCTGAGCCTGGGTGCAGAAAAGTTCATTAGAAAACCTACGGAGCCAGTAGAGTTCATAAAGATAATTCAAAGCATAGTTAAGGATGTGGAGAAGGGCAAGGTGAAAATCAAAGAACAAAGTTTAAAAGAGGATAAAGAGGTATTCAAGCTTTACAGCGAGCGACTGGTTAATGAGCTTGAGAAGAAGATGCTGGACCTGGAAAAGGAAATTGCAAAGCGCAAGGAAACAGAAAACAAATTAAAACATCTCAACCTTATACTGCGTTCTGTTAGAGGTGTAAACCAGCTTATAACCAAAGAAAAAAATAGAGATACATTATTGAAAAAATCTTGTGAAATCCTGATACAGAATCATGGCTATTACAATTCATGGATAGTCTTATTGAGTAAAGATAAAAAATTTGAATTTGCTGCTGAAGCCGGATTGGGTGAAAATTTCCAACCCCTACTCAAAAAACTAAAAAAGGGAGATTTAACTGTTTGCGGGAAAAAAGCTCTGGACCAGATTGAACCTGTATTGATAAATGATCCGGCTATAGATTGTAAAGATTGTCCTCTTTCAGGAATAAATAAAGGAAGAGGAGGAATTACTTTCCGTTTGGAATGCAATAATAAAGTATATGGTTTGATAAGTGCGAGTATAGAAAAAGATTTTCTTTATGATAAAAAGATGCAGTCTTTATTTAAAGAGGTATCAGAAGATATTGCTTTTGCTTTATATAGGTTGGAATTAGAAGAAGAACACAAACTATCAGAGGATAGAATAAAAAAATCAGAAGAAAAATATCGTATATTAACCAATACTATAAGTGATATCGTCTTTACTTTAGACAAGAAAGGTAAATTTACATACCTTAATCCTACATTTGAAAAGGTTACTAATTACCTTGTCCGAGATTTTCTGGGACATTCGGTCACTGAAGTTATTGCTCCCGAATACATAGAATCCACGGTTGACCGTTTCAAATCAGGAATTGCTGGTGAAACAGTTCTACTTTATGAGATAGAGTTTTTAAATAAGGATGGAAAAAAAATACCAATAGAATTAAATATGACTTCGCTGTTTGATGCTGATGGACAGCTCATCGGTATGCTCGGAGTTGCTCGTGACATCACTGAGCGCAAGCGGGCTCAAAAAATTCAAAAAACATTATATAACATTTCCAATGCTTTGAATACAACCGATAAAATGCACGAACTTTACAACAAGATAAGAGAATACCTTGGAAATGTGATTGATACTGCAAATCTTTACATTGCTTTCTATGACCGAGAACAAGATTTGGTATCTTTTGACTACTATATTGATGAATTTGTAAAAGAAAAAGATACAATTGTTTACAGAAAACTTGGAAAAGGGTTAACAGACTATGTAATCAGAACAGGCAAACCACTTCTTGCTACGGAAAAAGTCCTTGAAAAATTAGTTCATTCAGGAGAGGTAGAAATGATTGGCGCAACTTCTAAAATCTGGCTGGGTGTTCCCCTAAAAGTTGAAGACCAAGTAATTGGTGTAATTGCGGTTCAAAGCTATGATGATCCGCATCTTTATACTGAAAAAGATATTGAAATTCTAACCTTTATTTCAGAAGAATTAGCTCTTGCTATCAAGAATAAGCAAGCAGAGGAAAATCTTCAAAAAGCTCATAAGGAATTGAAAGAACTTCATAAAGGTCTGGAAATAAAAGTAAAAAAAGCAGTAAAAGAATTAAGAGAGAAAGATAACATCATTTACCAGCAATCACGCTTGGCATCGATGGGTGAAATGATCAGTAATATTGCTCATCATTGGAGGCAGCCAATTACAGCAGTTGGTGCGATCGTTCAAAACTATGAAGATGTTTATGAAGATGGACGACTCGATTTAGAATATTTGGAAGAACATTCAGAAATAGTAATGGATATTCTAACAAAGATGTCCAGAACTATTGATAATTTCAGGTTCTTCTTCAAGCCGGACAAAGCAAAAAAAAATTTCGATATAAGAGAAATCATTCTGAAAACACTCAAGTTTCTGGATAGCAGTTTCAAATATAGTAAGATAACTGTGTCATCAAATCTGGCAGAAGATTGCATTATCAATGGTTTCCCGAATGAATACTCGCAAGTACTGCTGATTGTTCTTGCCAATGCCAAAGATGAACTTGTTGAAAGAGAAATCAAAGATAGAAAGATTACAATTCTTTTAGAGAAAATTGAGGATAAAGTTGTTGTAACGATTTCCGATAATGCCGGAGGAATAACCAAAGAAGTTCTGCCCAAGGTTTTTGAGCCGTATTTCACTACCAAAGAACAAGGTAAAGGAACCGGAATTGGTTTGTATATGGCTAAGATGATTATTGAAAGGAATATGGCTGGTAAATTAACAACGAGAAACTTGAAAGATGGTGCTGAATTCAGGATTGAAGTTTAGCGTGATGCGAGATTCGAGTTGCTTTTCCGAAACTTCTTATAAAATGTCATTCCCGCAGAAGCGGGAATCTAAAAGATAAGTTTCAGAAAGTTAGTGAGAATGAGACCCTTCATAAGTTCGAGAGTTTAGAATTTCTCAGGGAGACAAACGAGGTGCAGGTTAAGAGGAGTCGATTAATTTTGATTCATCTCTTAGATGCTAAAAATCACTTCAATAAAATCATTTTCTTTAATTCAGAATAATTTTCTGATTTCCCGGATGAATCAGAAGATAAACACAATTTATAGAAATATATTCCAGATGAAACAGGTCTGTTATTTTCATCTCGACCGTTCCAAACAACCTCGTTAATTTTCAATTTTAAATTTTCAATTTTCAATTGTTTCACTTTCTGCCCTTTGATATTATAGATTACAATATCTGCGTCCTTTGCGTCTTTGCGAGAGATTTTAAAAAAGATAGTTGTATTAGAATTGAACGGATTGGGATAAGCATGCAGATTAAAGTCTTTTGCTTGAATACAATTTTCTGATGAAACATTTTCCCAGATAAGTTCAGCAAATTCCGGAATATCTATAAACGGGTTTCTGTTTATTTGATAGTCTTCATAAATAATATCATTTCTATTCTCTTCCCAAACATCGACAGTATCCGCTAAATGCCATTCTAATAAAGTAGATAATTTGCCATGAAAAGGTTCTGAATTTGGAGCTGAAGGCACGTAATCTACCATTTCCAGATCAGGTTCATCGTTTTCGCCTTCGTAGCGAACTGCCATATAAAAGATCATCCTGGCAACATCTCCTTTAACTTCAGATCTAGGTTCCCAGGTTAAAGCTGTTGTGTAACATCCGGTTGCTCCATCCGGGTCTATATATTCCTCTCCGCCATTATCAAAATCTTTATTTCCTCTTTCGGAATTCACAGAAATATCGCAGGGTCTTATATGATGAACATCTGTT
>JAUWNO010000344.1 GCA_030612605.1 Armatimonadota bacterium | reverse complement strand
ATGAAATATTTAATTGATGAAGAGGCTATTTATGTATAAAAGAGATATCGGTTTTCTTTTTGCAATTTTAAAAATGTGCGATGATATTGAAAGTTACAAAAAAGACTATAACAATATCCGTGAACTATTGATTGAACGAATGATTTGTTCGCAAGCAGCCACTGAATATAAACTTAAAAGTTAACTAAAATGCAAAAAAGGAATAGTATGGAACATGAGAAAGATATTTTATTAAAAACATTTCTAAACAGATGGAGTCTTAAGAAAGTTAAAAAAATGACAATCTCAGAATATTCACAATTAAATAATAACGACACTTTTTGCTATTGGGTCGAATATAAAACCCAAAAATTAGCAAATATTTCTGGATCTGCCAATTCGTTTAAATTTGAGATATTCGAACGTAAAGACAAGAGCAAAATTTATAAAACAGACGATTATAAAAAGGATGAGCTTTATAGTTGGCGAAAGCGTGCTGGAAGCACAAGAGAAGAAGCTTTTACGAAAACAAAGCTAAATATTATAAGAATAATTAAATCCTCTTTAGCAGGTAATTTTGGCGAAATTGATAGTAAAGAAATTACTCTATCACCTATATTTAAATGGAAAATAGCATTTCTATATTCTGATAAAAGATTATTAGCTATTTCAGATAAGAAGAGTGTGAAATGGTTAGCTGAACAGTACAAAATGAAGAATTTTAAGAATGCAAGAATTAGTTCGGTTCATAGATTTTTAATAGAACAAATTGATAATAATAATTATTGGAATAACATAGCTGAAATGTGGGAATTATGTGATCTATTCAAGAAAAATGAACAAGTTATAATCATTGAAAGAAAATTACGTGGTAGAAAAGGAACTACAATAAAAAAATCAAATGAATATTATCGTGTTATTGACATTCATAAAAAGATATTAATAATTAGGAAACATAATAAAATTCAAAAAACATTGTATGAAAAACTTGTTTCAAAATTTGGGAAAAAAGCCGTAGAAATGGAAATGAATTTTATTGATATTAGAGTCGAGCTTGAAAATAAAGTAATATTCTTTGAAGTAAAATGTGCAGATTCAGCAACAAAGTGTATCAGGGTGGCTTTAGGACAAATTATTGAATATGCTTTCAAAGACAACACCAAAAAAGAGAAAGTAATTGTAATTTATGGTGATAAAAAACCTAACCATAACGAAGATGAATATATATTACAACTTACAAATTTTCTATCTGATCTGTCATTTTCCTATTTTCACGAATTAGATCAAATCGATACAATTTTCAAACTTGACATTTCTAAAGCTTAGTAAAATGTATTTATAAATTTCGCATAAATTCAGTATTATTCATCAGAAAGAAATTAGCGAATATGAACAAGACGAAAACTAAAATTCGTGAATATTCGTGGAGTTCGTGGATAAAAGAAAGAGGATAAAATGTTAAGCAGTAACGAAATTAGAAAACAGTTTATAGATTTTTTTAAGACGAAAAAACATAAAGCAGTTCCATCTGCTCCGGTCATTCCTATTAATGACCCGACTCTTCTTTTCACAAATGCTGGAATGAATCAGTTCAAGAATATCTTTTTGGGACAAACAAAACCTGAATATCTTCGAATCGTAAACAGCCAGAAATGTATCCGTGCAGGTGGCAAACACAACGATCTGGAAGAGGTAGGAAAAGACGGTTATCATCATACTTTCTTTGAAATGCTGGGAAATTGGAGTTTTGGAGATTATTACAAAAAGGAAGCAATAACCTGGGCTTGGGAACTACTTACAGAAGTATGGAAAATGCCGAAAAAAAAACTTTATGCAACAGTTCATAAATCCGATAAAGAAGCTTTTGAACTCTGGAAAAATGAAACAGATATCAATCCCGATCATATCGAATATCACAGCGATAAAGATAATTTTTGGGAAATGGCTGCAACCGGTCCCTGCGGACCCTGTTCTGAAATTCATATGGATAGAGGAGAAGAATTCTGCAACCTGAAACACCTGGAAAATCATAAGTGTAAAATTAATGGAGATTGTCATCGCTTTTTTGAACTCTGGAATCTGGTTTTTATACAATATAATCGAGGAAAGGATGGGAAATTAACTCCTCTCGCCAACAAGTACGTTGATACCGGAGCAGGGTTTGAGAGAATCGTTCAGGTTCTGCAAAATAAAGATTCAAATTATCATACAGATCTTTTTATGCCGATTATAGAAGAGATTGCTGGGGCTTCGAAAGTAGAATATCATCCTGATGAAAGAGGAATTTCTCATCGAGTTATTTCAGACCATGTTAGGGCTTTAACTTTTGCATTGGCTGATGGAGGATTGCCTTCCAATGAAAGTAGAGGATACGTGCTGCGACGGATTTTGCGAAGAGCAGCTCGGCACGGACATTTACTTGGACTGAAAGAACCTTTTCTGTATCATCTTGTAGATACCGTGATCAAGGTGATGGGAGATCATTTCCATGAACTTAAGGAAAAGCAGGTTCACATCAAAATGATCGTCAAGGCAGAGGAGGTGAGATTCAATGAAACTTTAGACAAAGGACTAGCAAAATTTAATGATATTGTTATAACTCAAGAAATGATAAAGAAATTGATAGTTGAAGATCCTAAAGTCAAAGATTACTTTATGAAAATTTATAAAGTTGCTTCAAGCCTTACTAAAGTTTCAAGACAAATTCAAACTTACTTATTAAAAGAACAAAGAAAGAAAAATCAGATAAAAAAGGAATTAAACAAACTCACATATAATGAGTTAATAAAAAAATATCATGAAGCTAATAAAATATCTGATAAAGATGCTTTCCAACTTTATGATACTTTCGGATTTCCTTTAGATTTAACAAAAATCATGGCTGAAGAAAAAGGACTGGAGGTTGATGTAGAAGGCTTTCAAAAGGAAATGGAAAAACAAAAAAACAGAGGTCGAGAAGCTAATAACTTTGATATGAAAACCAGCGAAATGGATAAACTGGGTTTAGGCACTTCCATTAAAACCAAGTTTGTAGGATATCAAGAGCATTCCATAAAAACCAGAATCGTAAAGCATTATGTGGATGAAGAAAAAAAAGTGGTTATTGTTCTTGAAGA
>JAUWNO010000334.1 GCA_030612605.1 Armatimonadota bacterium | reverse complement strand
GAGTGGTTCTGATGACGTTGGCGGTTTGGTCGGAAATAATTATTTTTCTTCAACAGTCAGTAACAGCTACAGCACCGGAACAGTGAGTGGTAATAGTAAAGTTGGCGGTTTGGTGGGAAATAATGTTTCTTCAACCGTAAGTAACTCCTTCTACGATTCTGTGACATCAGGCCAGAGTGATAATACTGGTAAAGGTGTGCCTAAGACCACAGAGGAAATGAAAACAGAAAGCATATCCGATTGGGGTTGGAGTACAGACATTTGGGAAAGAATTGGATACAATTATCCCCGTCTCATTGATAATCCTGATCCAACCCTCCCAGTCACTCTCTCCTCTTTCACAATCCAATACCTCAATGAATCACCTGTTTTATGTTGGACAACTCAATCTGAGACAAGTAATTCAGGTTGGAATATCTATCGTGGTGAAAATGAGGAAGCACTTTCCAATGAGGAAACATTTCAGCTTAATTTGTCCTTAGGCTTAATTCCCGGAGCAGGCACAACCAGCGAACCAACGGAATACAGCTTTGAGGACCTCTTTCCAATATGTCAGGGAACAACATATTTCTATTGGTTAGAAAGCGTAGATTATTCCGGAGAGACAGATATTTATGGACCGATATCTTTAACGATTCCTGAGAATGAATGGCAAAATCCCAATTCACCTGAAATCCCTAAACCTTACGGACTTCATCAGAATTATCCAAATCCCTTCAATCCCAACACAGAAATCAGTTTTATGATGAAGGAAAGCTGTATCGGAGAATTGAGCATTTATAATATCAAAGGTGAAAAAGTAAAAACTATATTCACAAATACATCAATTCCCGGAAATGATCTGATAATTTACAACTGGAATGGCAAAGATGAATCAGGCAAAGAAGTATCAAGCGGAGTTTATTATTACAAGCTGATGACAACCAAAGGGAATTATATTCGTAAGATGATACTCATTAAATAATTTAATATTGAATATTGCCTGCCCCGTAGCGACGAAGGAGTGTATCGGGGAATATTGAAGAAAACGAATATTTATCTCGTTACTATCAGGCAACTGCCTTACCAGCTTTGACGGATGCACTTAGTAACGCCCTTTAGGAGCGAAGTTAAACTTCGCAATAAATAAGTATTCCCAAGTCCAACTTGGGAACAAGAAGTAAATTTTAAAACCCGAGTCGGGTTGAGTACATGGTGGCGTGCAATCGCAGTTTTTCTATCTGGCTGTTTATATCCGAATCCTTTTCAATGTAAATATCTTTGCCGGGAATGTAAGCTTCCGGCTGATAATAATCATAATAACTGATGAAAAATTCCACAGCATTTTCCGGAAATAGCTGTTTGAATTCTCCATAAAGTTGAGCAGCAAGAGTTTTATTATGAGAGATTACCAGAGTTGGTTTATTCACTTTTTCTATCACATTCGCAATGGTGAAAGTCTTTCCAGAACCTGTAACACCCAATAAAGTCTGATATTTATCTTCATTGATGATGCCTTGAATAAGCTCTTGGATAGCTTGCGGCTGATCACCTTTCGGTTTGTAATTTGATACTAATTTGAATTTATTCACCTATCCTCTCTTCCAATTTCCTGATTAATATTTGCTGAAATTCTGGCAAGTTTTCTATTAGAATGTTTTTTAGTGGATTCAACTGAGACTTTTGAATCAACTGATAAAATTATCTTGAATTAGCATTTTTTTATTGACAAATATTTTTTAAAAAAAGATTTTGAATAAGTAAAAAAAAGAGGAGGATGTATGAATTCATTACTTTTTATTGTAGCAGCAAACCGTGGCGGTGGTGGTGGTTTTATTTTCTTTATAATATTTATTGTATGGTTAATTTCAGTAGTAGGTTTGTGGAAGATTTTCACAAAAGCTGGTAAACCAGGATGGGGTGCTTTTATTCCAATCTATAATTTAATTTTATGGTTGGAAATTGTGAGAAGACCCGGTTGGTGGATTATCTTGATAGTTATTGTACCATTTGCTAACATTATTTGTGCAATAATTATAATATTTGATCTGGCAAAATCATTTGGAAAAGGTGTGGGCTATGGATTTGGATTATTGCTTTTACCACTTATTTTCTTCCCAATGCTTGGTTTTGGTAATGCGCAATATACTCCAATTAAAAGAGAAATTATTGTTCAAACATAATAATATTTTTGGAGCTGTCCTATAATTCAACTTCATCAAAATGAAGATGGTTGTTATCTTTTGGGCTCACAAAGAATTCACTGAGAATTTGTATTTATCTTCACTTTGATAAGAATCTTATTCGACGAGTTCTGGGACAGCTTCAATTTTAATTTCTATTCATAGGCTCAATATCTTTAAAATGATTTAAGAATTGGAGAACAATCTTATGGTTAAAACAATAAGATTAATTTCGTTATTTGTTATAATACTACTGATTAGTTGCAGTAGAAAAATTGAATTTAATCAGGAAAGAATAACTAAAGTTATCCAGAAGATAGAATATTCTATAAATAATGATAACCTGATAGATTATCGGAAAAATTCAAATGCTCTAACTTTTTTTAATTTCAATTCCATTTTATGCGGAGTTGCTAAAATTGCTAATAAAGAAAGAAGCGATTCGATTTTTACTATCAAACCATTTACTTTTGAATCAAAAGGAAAATATATTCGAACCGAAGTTTTTCTAAATTACCTGATTGATATCAAGATTGATACGGGTGATTTTGACATTGATATTCCTCCAGAATTATTGCAGAAAATTATTAACATAGGACTTCCCAATAAAGCATTTTTTTATTTTAGTGTTATAGAAGATCAATATCTCTTAACTAAAGTTAAATATCCGTTAAGATACAAATATATGGAATTACTCCAAAAATATTTGTAAATTATCTAATTACTATAATTATTAAATTTAAGGATTATAATCCGCTTTTCATCATCATTCTCACGTTGCCTCTGCTACCGCTCACAGTTATTTTGAATTTCTTAAGAAATTATGTTTTTTATATTTAACAACATTTATTTTGCTAAAGGAAAATTGAGATTGACTTTTATTGGAGTATTTTAAAAGATAACTCGTAGAAAAAAACAAGAGGAGAAGATCATGAAAAAAAATTGTTTATTTTTGATATTAGTATTTTTTATTTCTTTGAATGCTTTGGAATTCAATTTAAAAGAATTCAGGGAATTACCGAGCGATTTTCAGGCTCAGATGGAACC
>JAUWNO010000125.1 GCA_030612605.1 Armatimonadota bacterium | reverse complement strand
TTCGCGTGTTATCATCGATGCCAACGGTGCAGAGAAACTGCTCGGTAAAGGTGATTCTTTATTCTTGCCGCCCGGAAAAGGAATAACAGAAAGAATTCACTGCGCTTTTATTTCAGATTCGGAAATCCATAACCTCGTATCCTATCTGAAAACTCAACCCAAACCGGAACGAGATATTACAATCATATCTGATGAAACTACGCGTCTCGAGGATTTTGATTATGATGATGAACTTTTTCCGGAAGCAGCAGTTGCCCTTGTTTCTGCTGGAACTGCTTCTGTTTCCATGCTGCAACGTCATTTCAAAATCGGTTATGCCAGGGCAGGAAGACTCATCGATATGCTGGAACAAGCAGGAATTATAGGTCCTCATGTGGGAAGCAAACCACGTGAAGTTTTTGCCACAGAAGAAGATCTGAAAAATTATGGTTACCTGCAATATGAATTATAAAGAAAATCTGAAAATCCTAATAGTATTAATTTTATTTATTTCATTTTCAGCTTCCATTTTAGCACAAGATGATGTTCTGAATGAAATTTATTTGGATTTGCTTGAAAAATATGATTCTATTAAGACTTATGAAGCTGATTTTATTCAAGAAAATTTTTGGAAAGAAATTGATACTGCTAAAACATCTTATGGAAAGATTTATTATGATTCATCTTTTTTACTTTTGGAATATGCGGAACCTGAAGGACAGAAACTGCTGATAGACAGTCTTTCCGTTACAATTTATGATTCTGCTTCAAACCAGGTTTTGATCTCCAATAAAAATGATTATGAACTCAAACCCATTTCTATCATTTCCGAATACTGGAAAAACTCTCAGAAAGAATTGATTGAAAATAATAAAAATGAAACTCGAATTAAATTGGTAACTCCTGAAAATGACCAGATTTTTGTTTGGATAAAAGATAACTTGATAATCGAAATTCAAATTGTTGATAATTCGGAAAATATGGTTAAATATACGTTTTCTGCAGAAAAAATAAATAAACAGCTTTCACAAAAAATCTTCGAGCTGAATTTGCCTGAAGATGTGAATGTGATTGATAATCGATAGTTTTAGTTGAATCAGTTGAACCGGTTAAAATGGTTGAACTGGGAAGATTTTGCAAATGGTTTCTTACGGAGAGATTCTTTAACATTGACCTTCGCAATGGTTGGCTCAGTTGAATCGGTTGAATTGGGAAATGAACTGTTTCGCTAAGTCCGGTTTCGAGTCATTCAACTTAACACAAGTCCTTCGTGCTTGTGTCAAGTTTCAGAATTGTTAGTTTTGTTGGCAGTTGTGGTAAAAAAAAAGGAGCATTTAATGATTGCTTTAATTATGGCAGGTGGAATTGGAACTCGGTTCTGGCCTTTGAGCAGAGAATCCAATCCTAAACAATTCTTAAAAATCGTTTCAGATAAATCCATGATTCAAATGACTGTGGAGCGTCTTCAGAACAAAATCGAGATTGAAGATATTTTTATTGTAACCGCTAAATCGCAAGTTGAATTAATCCGAAAACACATTCCTGAGCTGCCGAAAGAAAACATCATAATCGAGCCCTTTGGCATGAACACAGCTCCCTGTATTGCTCTCAGCGCCTTATATCTCAGCAGAAAATATGATATAAAGGAAACAATGATTGTGCTGCCTGCAGACCATCTTATCAAAGACGAAATAGCTTTTTTGCAAAGTCTGGATGTTGCTCTGAAATCTGCAGAAGCTGAATATTTAGTTACTTTTGGAATCAAGCCGGATTATCCTGCAACCGGATACGGTTATGTGGAAGCTGAACAAGAAATTTGCGAGAATGTTTTTTCTGTAAAACAATTCAAGGAGAAACCTGATATTAAAACTGCGGAAAAATTTCTGAAAGCTGGCAATTTCTTCTGGAACAGCGGTATGTTCATGTGGAAAATAGAAACGATTCTAAAAGCCTTTCAAAATCATCTGCCGGAAATTGCTAATCTTCTGAATAGGATTTCTATAAAATGGGATGCAACAGGAACCTGTGCGGACATTTCCGAAGAATATGAAAAGATGCCTAAATTGCCAATCGACATCGGAATTATGGAAAAAGCGGAAAAGCGAGTTGTAATTCCTGTAGATTACGGTTGGAGCGATGTGGGCAGTTGGAAAGCTCTTTATGATGTTTCCCAAAAAGATGAAAACAAAAATGTTATGAATTGCGAAAACGAAATTATCGAAAGTAAAAATAATTATGTAAATTCAAATAAAATGGTAGCACTTATCGGAGTGGAAAATTTAATAATTGTTGACACTAAAGATGCGTTATTGATTTCTCGAAAAGTAGATTCTGAACAAGTAAAGGAAATTGTTAATATCCTGAAAGACGAAGAAAGAAACGAATTGTTGTAAATCCGTTGAATCTCCCTTCATAAGGGAGAATTAAAGAGGGGTTTTTTTAGATATATTTTGCTGAAGTCGCAGCGAATTAACCTGCACAGCAGGAGGTTATTATGAAAAACATTATATTTATTATTCTAATTTGTTGCAGTAATTTTCTTTTTGCTCAAACTACAATTCCAGGAGGAAACGTTTCCGGTAATTGGCCTGTTTCCGGTTCACCATATCTGATTGAAGGAGATATTACCATTCCGGATGGACAGGCTTTGACAATTGATCCAGGATGTTTAATTGAATTTCAAGGACATTATGAATTTAATGTTCAAGGCAGATTGCTTGCAGTTGGGTCCGAAATTGACTCAATTTTATTTACATCCACCGTTCCATGGAATTTAGATGATAATTGGAGGGGAGTAAAATTTGATACTACACCCGCTTCTAATGATTCCTCAAAGTTTGTAAATTGCATTTTGGAGTTTACTCATAATTATGATGGACTCTTAACATGTGGAGGAGCAATATTTTCATATTATTTTTCAAAAATTTTAATATCAAAATGTTTGATAAGAGAAAACACTAATGTAGCATATGGATTATATAATCCTGAATCTAGGGGAGCAGGCATTTATTTACAAAACTCCTCACCGATTATTGAGAATTCAATTATTAGCAACAATGCGGGTATTGGGAATGATACTTCTATCGGCGGAGGTATATTCTGTATGAATTCTTCTCCTAAAATTACAAATTGTATTATCTCTAATAATTCTGCGGCTTGTTGTTCAGGATTATATTTTAGATATTCAAATCCTTTACTTATAAATACAATCATTTCTGGGAATTCACATAACGGGATAACTTTTGTACATTCTAACGCTGTTCTTACTAATTGCCTAATAAATGGGAATTATTGGTCTGGGATAACATCAATCGATTCAGAATTACATATTACGAATTGTTCAGTTATCAATAATTCGGGATATTATGGCGCAGGAATTGTATGTGGCGAATCATCTATCAATCTTGTAAATACAGTACTTTGGAATAACTATCCTAATCAAGTACTATTCTATTATTATTATGATCCAAATTTTCTTACAGTTTTTTATTCAGATATTCAAGGAGGAGAAGCTGGAATAATCACTAATGGTAATGGTACTGTCGATTGGCTGGAAGGCAATATCGACTCCGATCCTCTTTTCATCGATCCCGAAAATGGAAATTTTCATTTCTTCAGCGATTCCCCCTGCATCAACACCGGCACTCCAGACACAACTGGACTGAATCTTCCTGAATATGATCTGGATGGCAATCCCCGAATTTATGATGACCGCATCGATATGGGCTGCTACGAATGGCAGGGAACAGGAGCAGAAAATGACCAATTACAAATTACTAATTACAAATTACAAAATTACCCTAACCCATTTAACCCGGAAACTGAAATAGCTTTCTCAATCCCAAATGATTTTAAAAAAGCTAATATAGAAATTTATAACATCAAAGGACAGAAAATAAAAACATTTTTAATTTCTAATTTCAAATTTCAAATTTCTAATTCTATAAACTGGAATGGAACTGATGAAAACAATAAACCTGTCGGTTCAGGGATTTACTTTTACCAACTAAAAGTGGATGGACAAACTAAAGCATCGAAGAAGATGTTGCTGATGAAATAAAACTTGAGTTAAGCAGGCTTTAGCCTATCTTGACTTAAGTTTTGCAGGTACAACTCAACACAAGATCTTTCAAGCTTGTGTCAAGTTTCGCTCAACCGTTCTCTAGGTTTAGAGGTTGGAGGTTCTTATGAAAAAGTTTCTATTTTTAACAATATTAACCATCCTTGTTAATTTAATATATCCTCAGAATTTCAATTTTATTTCTCAATTTCAAGGGATATGTTACAGTGGTGAAAATCGAGGAGATTATGCATATTTCAATTCCGGCGGCAATATTCACATTTTAGATATTTCCAGTCCTAATAATATTTCGATTATTAATGAAATCCACATCGGTAAACAGATGTGCTCTGATATTCATATAAATAATGACTTAATGTTTTTAGGAACAAATGGAGGAATTTCAATTTATTCAATTGAAAACCAGATTCAACCGGAATTAATCAGCCAAATTGGACTTAATCCGGGTTTTGTGAATAAATTATTTTCTGTAGATTCGCTTTTAATTGTAATAAAGAGCGATAATGCTTTATTATATGATTTAACTGATTTAACAAATATCCATTTCTTATCAAGCATCCCTTTTGATTATGATGAAGATGTCTATTGTATAAACAATAATGTGCTATATGGTTTTATACAGGTAGGTTTTAGTGGTCCTCATTATCTTGTGGGATATGATTTTTCTACTCCTGAAAATCCTGAACTTGTTGCAGAATTGTATTTAGGTGAAATTGGAACTCCCTGGCCAGATTGTTTTTATTCCTACAATAATTTGCTTTTTTCTGGAGTAAATGATAGCATCAAAATATACGATATTTCTATTCAGAGTGAAATCAATTTCATAACATCTTTCAGTATCGATGGTAATGTATTATCTTTTAATATTGATAATGATGTAATGTATGTTTCAACTGAAAATGAAGCTCTTATTATGATAAATATTTCAGATATTTTAAATCCTGAGATTATGGGATATTTTGATTGGAATGCAGCGATTTCAGATATTTTTATCGACTCAAATCTTGTTTTACTTTCCGCAGAAGCAGAAGGTTTCAAAATAATAGATATCTCCGATTTTACAAATATAGATGAGTTATTTCATTATAATAATACTCGTGCTGTTGGAGCTATCAAAATTCAGGATAATATTGCCTTTGCGGACACATATAATAATGGATTACACATTCTTGATATTTCAAATATCGAAGAACATGTCATTTTGGGACAAATTGGATTAACATATATTGACTTGATGGAATTATATGGTTCTTATCTTTATTGTCTTTCAGATTATGATTCTTTAATTCATATTGTTGATGTAAGTGATCCGTGCATTCCCGAAGAGGTTGGTGAGATTAATATCAATAACCCAATTACAGATTTTTGCATTGAAGGTGAATATCTCTTCCTGATTGAATATAATAATGGAATTCATATTTATGATTTAATTGAACCTGCGACACCTTCTGAAATAGCTTTTGAAGCGGTAGATGGCTATAAATTAAATGTATATGACAATTTCTTATTTCTGGCTGATAATTCTGATGAATATCCATATACAACATATCTGAAACTTTTTAATATTGAAAATTTGAATAACTTCCAATTTATGTCAGAACTTATTCTGGGTGATGCTTCTGATTATTCAATTAAAGGAATTATGCTGAATTTTCCTGAAACTCCGGATTTATTTGTGGGTTTTAATAAAGGAGTTACTTCCTGTTCAATAAATCCATCAAATCAATTAGAACTTTGTCATGAATATATCCTGAATTCCGGACTTTTTTCTGAGTTTTACTTTGATGGATATTACATTTATTGTGGAAATCCATATGGTTATGGCAGTACTTATGTATTTGATACGAACATAAATACTGGAGTTATATCTACAATTCCATTATGTGGAAAAGGTTATGGTAAATATCAAGATATTCTTTTTATCACAAGCGGTTTTGCGGGTTATTCATTATTTGAGTCACCTTTTACAAATATCATCGAAGAAGTGATCGAATATGATAATTCATTTGAATTAAAACAAAATTTTCCCAATCCCTTTAATCCTGAAACTACAATCTGCTTCACCGCAGAGAACACCAGCCTTTGCAACGCTTCGGCTTGGCAGGCGGAGGACGCAGAGATCGTAATTTATAACATCAAAGGACAGAAGATCAAACAATATTCAATATTCCCCGAACAGTCGCAAGCTCCTTACGGGGCAGGCAATATTCAATCTTCAATTGTTTGGGATGGAACAGACCAAACCAGCAAACCTGTTAGTTCAGGGATTTATTTTTATCAGCTAAAAGTGGATGGTAAAACTAAAGCATCCAAGAAGATGCTGCTGATAAAATAAAACTTGAGTTAAGCAGGCTTTAGCCTTTCTTGACTTAAGTTGGTTCATTCAACTTAACACAAGATTTTTCAAACTTGTGTCAAGTTTCGTTAACCGTTGCGAAGGTCTCATTCTTCAACCGTTCGCAAGGTTTAGTTTCATTGGAGGACAAGATGAA
>JAUWNO010000380.1 GCA_030612605.1 Armatimonadota bacterium | reverse complement strand
GGAATTGATTTTATTACGCACATAATCAACAGCACTTTTATCGGTTTTTATTTGTTTAAGAATATCCCGATATCTTCTGCTCAATCTGATTTTTGGGAAAGAAAAATCATTGGTGATAACTTCATAATCGTTTCCAATCTTTTTGATAATAACATCAGGTAGAGTATAATTTGTCTCATTAGATTGCAAACGTAATCCAGGTTTTGGATCAAGTTGCCCGATTAGATTTTTCCAAGTATGAACCGAATTCAGAGTTACTCCATATTTTGAAGCAATTTTCTTATAACGTTTATGAATCAGGTCGTTAAAATCATCTTGAATAATCTTAACCAAATGAACATGCTCGTTTTCATCCAGTTGCGCAATCAGGCACTCCTGAATATTCCTGGCAGTAATTCCACAAGGTTCAAAACGCAGTATTATCTTTTGGATTTCCTCTGCCCGCTCCGAAGAAATCCCATATTCAGATGCCAGAATATATAAATCAAAATCTATAAGTAAAAAACCATAATCATCTGTACTGTCTATAAGTTCATAAGCAAAATCAAATTCATTTTCCGGAAAATTCTGTTTTTCAAGTTGATAAAGAAAATCCTCTTTATAATCTTCTGAAGAACGTAAAAATTGCTCAAAATTCACTCGTTCAGATGCCTTTATTTTGTAAGATTTATCATCGGAATTAATTTCATTCCAGGAATCCAGGATTTCACTTAATCTTTCACATTCTTCCAGGGTCTTTTCCAGTTCAGGATCACTCTTCTCCGGAACTTCATCTATTTCAGGAGCTTCATCTTTTTCCTTCGCAGATGCTGTCTCTTCAGAGGTTTCATCTTCAGGTTTTTGCTCAAGAAGTTCCAGCATCGGATTATTCACGAGTTCTTGTTTAAGGTATGTTTCCAATTGTAAAAGCGGCATTGCCAGCATTTCCAATGATTGAAGCATTTTTGGCTTCAAGAGAAGACTTTGAGTTAATTTCTGAGAAATTGTTTGTTTAAGTTTCATTTTTCATATTCAAATGGATTTGTGAATCTATCTCCAAGATAAACTTCGCGAGCTTTTTCATTATTTACCAATTCCCTGGAAGTTCCGGTAAAGAGGATTTCTCCTTTATAAATAATATAAGCTCTTTCCGTGATTTTCAAAGTTTCTAAAACATTATGATCCGTTATTAGCATTCCGATGTTTTTTTCTTTCAGTCTTTGAATGATATCCTGAATATCGGCAACTGCCAGAGGATCGACTCCGGCAAAAGGTTCATCCATCAGCATAAAAGATGGAGATGTAACAAGTGACCTTGTGATTTCTAATTTTCGCCTTTCACCTCCGGAAAGTGTATAAGCTTTTTGTTTTGCTAAACCCGTTAAATCCAGCTCTGACAAATATTCTTCCAGTTTTTGTTTTCTCTCTTTTTTGGATAGTTTTAATGTTTCCAGAATTGCCATTATATTCTGCTCAACAGTTAATTTATGAAAAATTGAAGGTTCCTGAGCCAAGTATCCGATTCCCAATTGAGCACGTTTATACATTGGTAATTTCACGATATCATCCTCATTGAAGAAAACGCGTCCTTTATTCGGTTTTATCAAACCAAGAATCATATAGAAAGTAGTTGATTTGCCTGCTCCATTCGGTCCTAAAATACCAACAATTTCACCTTGTTTGATATCAATACTTACGTTATTAACTACCCGTTTTTTTCCATAAATTTTTACTAAATTTTTAGTTTCAATTCTATTCATTTCTGGTTTTATTTTTAAAAAATTATACTTTATTGTCAATTGATTTATTTGTTATTTTTGTTTTTCGTAGAAGATTGGAATAAATAATGCTAAAATTTTGTATCAGACTTGACTTGCAGCGACTTGTCCGGGCGTAATGAAACGAAGACTGAAGCGTGAGTCGAGAATGAAATAGTTTGCAATCCACGAGTTCAATCAGACCTGACATGCAACGAAGTAAGAGTCGGGAATGATTGTACATTATTTATTTTCAAATTTGTATAAACCTTTCACCTGGTTTTTCATGACAATTTTATCAATCTCATTTCCGGATTTCAGATAAATTAATAGCTTCTCGCTCTGAGAATTATTTATTAAAAAATCATTTTTTTCAGTTTTATCCTGCTGGAAATAGGAATCAACATTACCAATAGATTCACAGAAGTTGATGATACCATCTTCAAAATGCATTTCAATAAAATCCGCTAAAATCCAATTTCTCTTTGCTTTCCCTTCTTTAGATTTAAAATCAATTCGACAGGAATCCTGTAATTCTGCTTTCCTAATTTTCTGATCATCAAAAAAAATCCTGAATTCAATAGCAGAAGCATCTGCAAATTCAGAATAAAACTTCGGTTCTCCCAGAAAAATCGCTTTATTCTCATCATCAAAATGAATCAGAAAATCACTCGTAATCATGAAATCTTTTGATTCGGTTTTAGTATTGAACATTGCCACGATTTTCTTAAAATTTTTGTAGTACTCGATTTTTTCTGCGGAAATTTTTAATGAATCCTCATCCAGAGAATTAAGAATCGGACTTAGTAGAAGATAACCATAACCATCATTTAGATAATAAACCAACTTACCACAACTACCGTTCAGTTTTTCACGTTCATCATAAACAAATACATCATCAAATGCATAGAACTCTTTTTTATCCCGAAAATAATTTACTCTTTTTGCCTTAAAAGTTCTAATCGTAGAATCCTGATGAGCTTCTTCCACAAACACATT
>JAUWNO010000423.1 GCA_030612605.1 Armatimonadota bacterium | reverse complement strand
CCTTTTTTAATAATGTTATCCAATATCTCATAAATTTTTTGTCTTGGAATACCGGAAACCTTTGAAATCTCAGTTGCAGTGAAACTATTCTTATTCAACAGAGCAAGATAAACTCTTGCCTCCCTTGGTAATAGTCCAACTTCTATTAATCTTTTTGTATATTCTTCATTTTTCATTCTGTCACCCTTCTGTAGGAGTTACATTATTTGTCAAGTTTTTTTATTTTTTTCTTTGTAAAAAGTTGCATATTTTTAAGACTTAATATGCTTAACTAATGCTCATCGACGCAGAGTTTTAGTATCCGTCAATCCTCGCGAACTCTACCATATATCAAGATTAAGAGAGGATGCTCATGCTCAATGGGATATAAAAAATACTGCCCATGACATGCTCCATCTGGCAAAACAAGCAGCTCCCTTAACTTTTATGCTTTCTGGTGGAAAAGATGAGTTTGAAAAATTGAAGAAACAATGAAAGCAAATATTCTTTTTGAATAATTAGTAGAACCTTTTAAAGAATTTTCACCAATTTCTTAATCTTACAACCAGAGCAAAAAGTTGACAGAATCAATGATTGTACAAACTTGCCTATTATGAATAAAATATCAGGATTTTTTCTTAAAAAGTATTTTCTTTCTCCTAAAAAGGAGTGGTTACGTTTTGATTCCATTTTCATGATTCTCGGAATCATTATTTCTGTAGCAACTCTTACAGTTGCTCTTTCCATTTTTGAAGGATACGAGAAAGTTCTGAAAAGAACTATTCTCGGAGTTAATTCACACATTTATGTTTTTAAGAACGGAGAAGATAATTTAAATAAAGGTGATATTTCAGAGATTTCGAGTTTTTTAGAATCACAACCAGAAGTCCAAAGTTTAGCAAAAATCATTCTTACACAAGCAATGGCAGTCAATAAAAATATGAGTAAAAACAGGGTTAAAGGTTGTTTGATTCGCGGGATAGATTGGAGCTTAAATAATCCTCCCACAACTTACAAAGAATGTATTTCTGATGGTAATTATGAACTAATTGAGAATCACGATATTGTTCTTGGATATAGATTGGCAAAAGAATTGAATTTACTGGTTGGAGATAGTTTGACTCTTATCAGTCCTATGAATTCAAAAATTACTCCAATGGGACTGAAACCGAAACAACAGAATTTTAAAATTATTGGATTATACAAATCCGGGATGTATGAGTATGACAGCAAATATGTTTTTCTAAATTTAGATGAAGCTGCTGAATTTTGCTCGATTCCGGAAGAATATTCAATGATGGAAGTAAAGCTGAAAGATGATGAAATCGAACGAGCAGACTATTTGGCATACTTATGGACAGGTGAGTTTGGTTACAAATATCAAATCCATTCCTGGATAGATTTTAATGGAAACCTGTTTTCACTTTTAAAATTGGAAAAATGGGTTTTGTTTATCATTCTCAGTTTCCTGGTTTTAATTGCGTCATTTAATGTTGTGAGCACTGTTACCACTTCGATAATAGAGCGGAGAAGAGAATTAGGAATCCTTAAAGCTTTTGGCGCATCCAATAAAATTCTGAAAAAAATATTTGTGGGAAAAAGCCTTTTAATTTCTTTTTTTTCAATTACATTGGGACAGGTTTCAGGTTTATTGATTGCTGTGTTTTTGAGTAAACAAAACTTCTTCGTGATCAAAGGAGATGTCTATTTCCTGGATAAAATCAATGTTGATTTAAATCTTTTCAGTTGGATGATCGTTCTTGTTGTTTCTCTTTTGATAGTGTTTGCAGCATCGAGCATTCCGCTTAGGAAAATCTCAAAACTGGAAATAACTGAGATAATAAGATGAAGATAAAGAAATTTCTAAATCCTCCCGTATTATTTCGGGGCTAATTTCAAAAAGAATCATTTGTACCTCACCTCAATCCTCTCCTAAGAGGAGAGGAAGCATTTTTTACTCCTTCTCCTCGATAGGAGAAGGCTGGGATGAGGTGGATATAGTTAAGAAAATAAATGGCTCTTTTAAGAATTGAGTTGGTAATTTAAAAAATAATATCCAACACGGAATATCGAATCCCTGTGACATTTAAAAAATGATTTCACGGGACAGATGATGAAGGAAAAATTAAAATGAATGAAAACCGAGACGTTACGGATGTTCTTCTTGTTCCCAAATTGTATTTGGGAACACAATTGTTAAAGAAATTGTATTTCAAATTCACTTTATCTCATTCACAAAAAAGAATCAAAGTAAAACTTTTCAAAAAAAATGCATTCCCAAATGCAATTTGGGAACGAGTAGATGTTTTTTATTAGATTTTAAAGGAGTTACAAAGTGTGTTTATTAAAAGCGGTTAATCTAAAAAAAAGTTATTTTGAAGTAATAGAAGAACTGGAAGTTTTAAAAGGATTGAGCCTCGAA
>JAUWNO010000399.1 GCA_030612605.1 Armatimonadota bacterium | reverse complement strand
CAAAGATGAGAACCGATAAATCCCGCAGCACCTGTTACTAAAATTTTCATTTTTCCTTTTTTTTAACCACTGATATAATCAGATATTATCTTTGATTTTCTCCTTCCGAACTTTTTAGTTCGGAAGGAGCTAACTCCAGAAGCTTCTGCTTCAAAGAAACGTGAAGTAGAAACTTCAATCTCAGTACCATTCCCAACTGGAAAGTTGTGAATGATAGTAATCCTTTTTAGTTAACAACATATTATAATTGATTTTAAATGATATAATCAGATATTTATTTGATTTTCTCCTTCCGAACTTTTCAGTTCGGAAGGAGCTAACTCCAGAAGCTTCTGCTTCAAAGAAACGTGAAGTAGAAACTTCAATTTCAATACCATTCCCAACAGGAAAGTTGGGAATGAGAGGACTCCTTTTAAATTAACCACCGATTCTAACTGATATTTTTTTGAAGTTAAATCATGAAGCTATATCAGTGTTAATCTGTGTTTATCAGTGGTTAAATGATACCTCTTCCAATAGCATAGTAAGAGAATCCAAGCTCTTTCAATTCTTTGGGATTGTATTGATTACGACCATCAAAAATAACTGGATTCTTAAGAAGATTCTTTACTTTCCCAAAATCAGGATAGCGGAACTGGTTCCACTCGGTAATCAAAAGCAGAGCATCAGCACCCTTAATCGCATCATAGTTACCATGCGTATATTGTATTTCAGGATTATCAACAAACACCCTATTTGCTTCATCCATGGCTACAGGATCATAAGCTTGAATCTTTGCTCCAGCTTGGATAAGACCTTCGATAACTGTAATTGAAGTTGCTTCACGCATATCATCGGTTTTTGGTTTGAAGGCAAGTCCCCAAACTGCAAATGTAAGTCCTGAAAGATTTTCGCCAAAATGTTTTTTAACTTTCTTAATAAGAACCTTTTTCTGATCATCATTAACATCTTCTACTGCTTGTAAAACTCGGGTTTCAGAATTTACCTTTTTTGCCATTTTGATGAGTGCTTTCACATCTTTTGGGAAACAACTGCCACCATACCCAACTCCAGGATAGATAAATTTATAACCAATACGAGAATCAGAACCAATCCCATGACGGACTTCAGATATATCCGCTCCCATCAATTCGCAGAGATTGGCAATATCATTCATAAAAGAGATCTTGGTTGCCAGCATGGCATTAGCAGCATATTTAGTCATCTCCGCAGAACGCACCGACATGATAATGAGCTTTTCGTGACTGCGAGCAAATGGAGCATAAAGCTCTTTTAAAATTTCTGCACATTTGGGAGAATCAGTACCTACCACGACTCTGTCAGGTTTCAGGCAGTCATTTATGGCATCACCTTCTTTTAGGAATTCAGGATTGGAAACCACATCGAATTTATAGTTTACATTTCGTTCATCTAATATTTGCTGAATTTCTGCTTTTACTAAATCAGCAGTACCAACCGGAACAGTGGATTTATTGATGATTACTTTATATTCATTCATATATGTTCCAATATCTCGAGCCACAGCCAGAACATATTGAAGATCAGCAGAACCATCTTCACCCGGAGGAGTTCCCACAGCGATAAAACAGATGTCTGTTTTTTCTACAGCATCTTTAATGTCTGTAGTAAAACTCAGTCGTTCCTGCTCGACATTGCGCTGAACAATTTCTTCCAAGCCTGGTTCCCAGATAGGAATTTCACCCTTTAACAGCTTATCAATTTTGCGTTTATCATTATCCGCGCAAATCACATCATTTCCCATTTCAGCAAAACAGGTACCGCTTACGAGTCCTACATAACCGGTTCCAATAACTGATAATTTCATACAAACTCCTACATATATTTTTTTTATTTTTGGAGTGTAAAGGCTTTGATAAAAGAATTTCTGTCAATGGAAAAATGAATGATAACTATTCTCCTTGGAGAAGTTAAAGTTGGCTATTTAGAACTTTAAAAAAACGTTTATATTAGGCAAAGGGATTTTTTTTGATGATAGTAAGATGGATGAATTCTTACATCTGCTCAATTAAGCAAACATTAATAAACAGAATACAATTATTAAAAATGAAAAAATTGTAAACTGTCATGGAATTAATTAATACATCTTTTCAGTTTCGATATACAACATCAAACAAGCATAACCTTCACAAAAGTTATTACATTGTTTGTATTTTGGCAACAAATATTTTTTTTAGCCGCGAAGAGCACGAAGGAAACACGAAGGGGAGGGTCTATTTGTTTTTTTATAAGAAATTATTGATGTTCGGACTTGCCTCGCAACGCAGTGTGAGTAGAGAACGAAACCCTTGATGAATTCGTCGCAATCCTCGACTCACATTCTCTTCGTTCATTGCAAGTCAAGTCTTGCTGCTTTCTTCCACGGTCTTTATCTCTTCATCCGTCAAACCGTAAAGCTCATAAACCATTTGGTCGATTTTTTTATCGGTTTTATTTATCTGAAATTGAAGTTCGTTTATCTCTTTTTTATAAGAATTAAAATAATCTTCCCATTCATCCTGCTGTTTCAGGTATAGTTTTATCTTCTGCTTTTTTAGTTCTGTGAGGAAAGTTTTGAAATCGAAATTATAAAAAGCATTTAACTTTTTTGTTATCTTTTCAAT
>JAUWNO010000428.1 GCA_030612605.1 Armatimonadota bacterium | reverse complement strand
CCCAATACCCAACACCCAGTACCATTTAACCAATTATCCTAATCCTTTTAACCCTACAACAACAATCAAATTTAACCTGTTAGAATCAGGAGCAGTAAAATTAATTATTTACAACATTAAAGGACAAAAGATAAAAACCTTGATGGATGCATATTCCTGCAAAGGTCATTTTGAGATTATCTGGCGAGGTACGGACGAGAATGAAAAGAAGGTTGCCAGCGGTAATTATTTTGCCAAATTGAAAGTGAATGGAGATATTAAAGCGGTGAGCAAGCTTATTCTACTAAAATAAACTCTCTTTTTCGCATGACCCTAAATATGCGCTTTCATGATGAATAAAGTGTTAGTTCTTTCGAGTAATTTCCAAAATTACTCAACAATTTTAGTATTTAGCTTTTTCATCTGGAAAAACTTTCTCCTATATTTTAATTACAATTATTATGAAACCCGTTAAGATTAATACTTGAATCCCATAATCAAACCATCTCAATTTTGCTTCATACAAGAAAGTTCGTTCATTATATAATCTGAAAGCTCGTAATTCCAGGGAAATCGCACGATACTTAACCTGGGCAATTGCTCCGGCAAGAATTGGAAAAAGCAAAGTTAAATATGCTCTGAAACGTTTTATGATAGGAAGTCTCTTCAGGTCTATTCCTCTTAAAAGCAAGGCTTCATTACTTCTTTGAAATTGCTGGGCGAAAATCGGAATGAAGTGAATGACCGAAGCAACAAGAAAAGAAATTTCATAAGGAATTTTCCATTTATGAAAAGCCAGCAGATAATCATAATAAGGAATATCGAACAAAAGTCCGGCAATAATGATAATCAGGAAAAATCTTAAGGAGGAAATTAGACCATAATTTAATCCGACCGAAGTGATTTGAATAATTCCCCATTGCCAATAAATTTCTCCTGCTCTGCGAAATAAAACCTGGAAAATCATTAAAGTTAAAATGATTTTCGCAATATTTTTTAATCGATGTAAAACACGGAGTAATTTATGTTTTGAAGGTTGAACTATAAAAAGCAGAAGAATAGAAATTATGAGCAAACTAAGTTGAACAACAATATTCTGATAGATTACGGACAACGAGGTTATCATTATCACAATTATCAAAATCGTTCGCAAATTCAGTTTCATTTTAGCTCGATAATTTTCTTATCTTCAATTTTTAGCCAATTATCCACGATCTGCTCAAATTTTTCAAATTGATGAGAAATGATCAAACCACCTTTTCCTGCGGTTTTTCGTTTCTGCAGAATATTTATCAAAATATCGATTAAAGCATTTTCCAATCCGGTTACAGGTTCATCTAATATCCAGTATTTATCGATGTTCAGAAGCAACCCTGCCAGTCCGATTCTCTTGATTTGACCTCCACTCATTTCCCAAAAAGGTTGGTCTTTCAAGGGCTCAAGATAATATTCTTTCAAAGCTTCTATTTGCTCTTTTTCCAACTCAGGTAAAATTTTACTTTGAAATTTATGATTCCAGATCGCAATATCTTCAGAGGGAGTTGCAGCAATAATATTGGCAAAAGATTCCTGTTTAAGATACACAATTTTTTCAGAAATTTCTGCAGCTGATAATTTGGAAAGTGCTTTATTTTCCAAAAATATTCTGCCTTTATATTTTTTCTCCAATCCGCTTAAAAGTCGGCAAAAAGTGGTCTTTCCAGAACCGTTAATTCCAGCCAATAAAGTAATTTTATTTATATCAAACTGCAAATCGATATTTTCGAAAATTAAACACTTTTCATCATAGGAAAAAGATAAATTTTCAATTTTATAAATACTCATTTTCTTAACCACAAAGGCACTAATATTTCCTACTCGTTCCCACGCTCCTGCGTGGGAACACACTTCTCTTTATCTCTACAACGCTCCGCGTAAAACCATACAACCTTTTGACGCAGGAGCGTCTTACAATTACATTCCCACGCGGGAGCGTTGGAACGAGAAAACAACCGATTCAACCAATTCAACAGATTCAACCGTTGCGAAGGTTAATATGAAAGAATTTCTCTGTAGGAAACCGTTCGCAAGGTCTTCAATATTAAATTTTCAATTTTCACTTTATTAATCTATCCATATCAATCGTTTTATTAGCTGATTTTATGAAAATTTCTGAGTGATCAACAATAAATATCATTTTCCCGGATTGTGCTAATTCCTGAATAATATTTTTTATGATTTGAATCATCTCTTTCGAAATTCCAGCAAATGGTTCATCGAGTAAAAAAACATCCGGTGATAAACACAGAATCGAAGCAAAAGTAACTAATTTTTTCTGTCCGTAAGAAAGAGAAGCTGTTTGAAGATATCGCAGAGATTTAATATTCAATTTTGCCAGAGCTTGAGAAATTTTTTGATGA
>JAUWNO010000295.1 GCA_030612605.1 Armatimonadota bacterium | reverse complement strand
GATGATATCTGCTTCATCGATGTTTCCAGATATTTTAAAATTGGTTTTTGTTAAGATGGATGCAACTAGTTCACTATCTGCTACATTCATCTGACAACCATAAGTTTCGATAAATACTTTCATAAATTTAGCTCACGGATTTCACGGATTTTTTTGCCACTGAATTACACTGACTTATGTTATAATTGTTTTCATCTTCATTTTTTTTATTAAGTAATTTTATCCGTGAATATCCGTCCCATCCGTGTTCAATATTCAATTTCCAATATTCAATTTTAAATTTTCAAGCAGGAGTTTTATGTTATTTTTTTATCTTTGATACGATTTTTGGATTTTTTTTATTTTCTTTCTTTCTTAAATTATTAAAAAAAGTATGCAAATTATAGTTTGCCTTTTTTGCAAGCATTTCTCCTGCTTTACGAACATCCTGAACGATTGGATCTTTCCACATAACTATCCTCCCATTAATTCTTCCGGCGTACAAATAATCGGTGTATGAATATCAAATGATTTATTTATTGCAATCAATTTCTTGATAATCTCACCATTTGCAATATGTGTGCAATTCCAGGTTACCAGGTAATCTATATTATGAACGCAAGCTATGGCGAGATGAGCAGCATCACGAATAGATTTCTCCGGAATATTTAATTTATTAAAATATATTTGTGCCATTTCCTCTACTTTGTTATTTAATTCTAGATGAGAAAAATCTTTTAACGATTCTAAACGTTTTTTTATAGCTATTGGATCTCCCATACTTGCTTCTTCAATAACAACTTCGGAAATAAATACATCAAATTGATTCATTGCATTGAGCCACCATTCTCTTGTTATCTCCTGGTGAGCAAGAACTATAATATCCCTACTTGGTCTTGAACTATAATAACTTACAACTGATGTCTCTAAATAAATTGATTCTTTCATTAGATTTCTCCTTTTAAAATTTCTACTATTGAATACGGATATTACGGATAATAACGGATTTTCTTCGCCACTGACTAACACAGACTAACACTGACTTCCATTATAATTGTTTTAATCTTTATTTTTTTATTAAATTCAAATAACAATCTTATCCGTGCTTATCCGTTCAATCCGTGTCATCAGTGTTCTATAACCTTTTTCGCTCTCCCAAAAGAACAATATCACGCAGCGCTTCTTTGCTTTTTGCTTTCAACCATTTTTTCTCAAAGTTTGGATTTTGTACGATTTGAGCAATTGCAGCTAATGTTTGCAAATGGAAAGTTCGCTCATCTCTTGTGCCGGCAATCACGAAAACAATTTGGATTTTCGGAGCCTGTTTCGAGAAGAAAATACCTTCTTTACATCTAACCAAAAGAATATCGAATTCTTTTTCACCTTCAATGATTATATGCGGGATAGCCAGGTTATCAGTGAGCACAGTTGTACTATCCTCTTCCCGTTCGACAAGTTTATTGAGTATGATTTTTGGAGTTTTTTCTAATGATGAAGAAATATTTTCAGCAACTAATTTGAAGAGTTCTTCTTTATTCATTGATTTTTCAATGTCTAAAATTGAGCATTTTTCTATGATATGATCAAACCTGTCTTTAAGAATCTCATCTCTTTCTCGAATGATCTCTCTCAGTTCTGTTTCCAAAGAAGTTGTTGGCAGCTCTTTTGCTTTGATTCTTTGCACAATATGGAAAAGTGCAGATTCTCTATTTGAGCGGATTCGTCCATAAAACCAATACCAGAGCAGACCTCCAATCATAAATAAACCGGCAATTAAAATTGGAGTTGTTCCCATCTCGATAATCAGGAACCCGTAAGCAATAACCGCAAAAATCTGTATCCAGGGATAGAGAGGAGATTTGAATTTGGGTCGATAGTTTTGGATGCCGCTTTCCCTCATAATAATAACTGCAATATTAACAAAGGCGAAAAGTAATATTTTAATGGTTGAAGCTGTTTTTACAAGCGTTTCCAAATCTAAGAATAAAATAACTGAAATCATGAAAAAGGTAGTGAAAATAATGGATACATAAGGAGTATGAAATCTTTTACTAACTTTTTCAAACATAGATGGTAGCAATCGATCTCTGCTCATTGCCATCGGATCTCGCGATGCAGCCAGAATGCCGGCATTTGCAGTTGAGATAAAAGCCAGAAGTGCAGCCACTGCCAAAATTATTTTACCGAAACTTCCCATGAAAATATTTGCACAATCAGAAATAGGAGTTAAGGAATAGTTTACCGGTTCAGGTCTTAGAAGTCCATTTCCCAGCACTCCAACTGTAACAAATACAACTAAAACATAAATTATTGTTACGATTACAAATGAGAGGATCATTCCTAAAGGAATATTCTTGGAAGGATTTTTAATCTCCTCAGCTACACTGGCAATTTTCGTTAAACCACCATAAGAGATAAAAATCAAACCAGCAGTCATAAACAGTGTTTTCATATTTCCGGGCATAAAATTCTGGAAATGTTGAATCTTAACCTGGGGAATTCCACGAAAAATAAAAAAAGCTAAAATACTAATAAGAATGATAACAAGATAAGTTTGCAGTTTGCCAGTGTGTTTCACTCCAATGATATTGATAATTGAAAACACCACACAGAAAAAAACAGCAATCAGTTTGATTTGCCAGAGCGATATGGCAGGATAGAGAATTATGGAAAAAGCTCCGATTCCCAGAAGAGCAAATGCACTCTTAAAAGCAAGTGAGAACCAAGCTGATATTCCTGCTAAAGTTCCAAAACCCGCACCCATACTTCTGCCAATAAAAAAATATGTTCCACCAGCTTTGGGCATTGCTGTGGCAAGTTCTGCTTTACTCAGCATACTGGGAAGTACCAGAATTCCTGCTAAGAGATAAGCTAAAATTACTGCTGGACCGGATTTGTAAAAAGCTAGTCCCGGTAATATAAACAACCCTGAACTTATCATTGCTCCGGCTGCAATGCAAAATACATTAAGGAGTCCTAACTCACGTTTTAATTTTGGCATAACAATTCCTTTTTATAGAACGCGGATGACGCGGATAGTGCGGATTAACACGGATTTTTATTGATAAATAATTTTTTATCTGTGATTATCCGTTCCTTCCGTGTCATCCGTGTTCAATTTGTTATCCGTGTTCCATTATTTACGATCTTTGGTGAAAATAACTCTTTTAAATTCAGGTTTCTTACCGAAATTCAACAGTAAACCAACTTCCATATTTGTTGCTTTCAAATAATTTATTAACTGAAATTTGTGCTCTTCACAGAGTTTTTCAACTGCTTTAATTTCTATGATGACCTTTTTATTTACAACTAAATCTGCAATATATTCTCCAACAACATTTCCCTCAAAATACACTTTAATTTTTTTCTGTTTTTCAACAGAAAATCCAAGTTGTTTCAATTTTATTATTACAGAGTTTTCATATACTTTTTCTAAAAAACCATAACCCAGAGTATTATAAACTTTATAAAAAGCTTCAATTATTTTTTCAGTAATATCTGAATGTAACATCATATCTCCTACTACTAAATATTATTTTTTGTACCCAATAAAGGGTTATTTTTTAAAAGTTCAAAATAGGTAAGCAAGACGACCTCATTTTATCAAGGTCTCTGAACCTCTAAGGAGTCTGTCGCTTGCTTAAAATTCGAATCG
>JAUWNO010000354.1 GCA_030612605.1 Armatimonadota bacterium | reverse complement strand
GGTAGGCACTAATTCCGCATGTCCTATCCATCAGCCGCTTTCGCTTGTTCCTAAATTGTATTTGGGAACACAATTGCCTAAAAAATTACATTTTGAACCATATAATCATAGAAGATAGCATTTATCTCATTCCTAACTTTCCAGTTGGGAATGCAATATGTTGTGAAGTTTCTACTTCATTACTTTATTCACCTATCCCGATTGTTCCTATCCAGCAACTGATAGATGGGAACTTGATGTCTCCCTTACCTCGCAGGAGATTTTAATCCGGCTACTGACGGAGGGCTAGGGTGAGGTTTCAAAGGAATTCTAAAATGAAAAAAAATTATTTATTAATAATTTTATTTTTTGTTTTTATCAGTTTTTTACATTCAGATTTTATCATTCCTCATGATGATGCGGTTTTTCCATTTTTGGAATCGATGAATAACTTGGGATATACAGAAAAAACGTTTTTTATTTATCCTCAATATTATAATGAGATTGTAGAAATCTTAAAGACTTTACGAAATCAAAATTTTCCTAAACAATACCAGAAGTTAGCTGAGTACCATTATGAAAAACTTTCTATGAATTTCCCTGAAGGTTTGAATTCCGATATTTATCCATTAAGTAAAATTCCACGATCAGCAATAAATGTCTTTAAATCTCATTCAGATAAGAAACGACTGGTTACATACAATAAGGATGATTGCAGTTTATTTCTATCTGGTATGATGGGAAAGAATTATGATATTAAATCTAATAATGAAACATATAATCGCAGATATGAATATTATGGTTTGGAATTTGGTGGAAATATCAAAGATAATTTTGGTTTTTTTACTCAATATAGAAAAGGGCATTATGATGGAGATTTATCGTTTATTTTAGAAGACAAACAAATGCATTGGAGTGGAGGAGAACCTCGATTGGTAACAACTTGTAGCGAAGTGGATTTTAAAAACAATTTTCTAAATTTCTCGATTGGTTATAACACATTCCAAATAGGAAAAACTATAACTTCATCAATAATCTTAAACTCAGACATTACTCCTTTTGGTTATATGAAGTATTATAAAAAGTTTGGCAACTTTCATTACATTGGTATAAATTCTCAACTATTACCTGACAGCTTAACTTCAAGTTCAGCATATAATTCGAAATCATATGCTGTACAAACATTTTATTATAATAAAGATTCGTTTTCAATCGGTTTTGGACAGGCAGTAATTTATGGCGATAAAACTTTTGATATTGCGTATTCCACTCCCCTTGTTGTGTTCAAACTTATAGATTTTAAAAACTATGGCCGAGACAATCAAGTTGTTTTCTTTTATAGCTCTTTAAAGCTATTTCCGGGTTTGGTTTTTTATGAAAATTTCTTTATGGATGATTTGAAAAAGAAAAGGTTATTTACAAAGGAAGGCTTTTCTGGCTTGGCATCTCAAACAGGATTGATTTATAATTTTTCTAACTTTCCTTTAAAGTTTACTACAGAAGTTACAGTTATTGGACCGGGAACTTATGGACACTCTCCTCAATATTATCCTCAAAATCAATACACACATGATACTCAATTGCTCGGATATTCTTATGGAGCGAATCTCTTAAATCTAGCTTCAGAAATAATGTATTTTAATTCTAAACTTCATCTGTCTTTGCAATATGAAAACTTTCAGCAGGGAAGTCTTGGAGAGAATCCTTTTATTTGGGAAGCAGGAGATTATGATTTGGAATTTCTTGCAGGAAAAATCTCGCGAACTGAAAAGATCACCACAGAAATAAAATTTTACCCATATCCTGAAATTTCAATACATCTTAAATATGAATTTCAAAAGAAAGAAGACAGCGAAATAAATTATCTCTATTCTGGTTTGGAGGTTAGATACTGAAGAGAGAACTGGTGACGGAGTGAAGATGAGAAAATGTGATGGAGTGTAATTGTGAATACGGGGAAACGGGAAGATGAGAGAAAAGCAGGTTATCTCATTCCTAACTTTCCAGTTGGGAATGTCATAGATAGTGAAGTTTCTACTTCACCATGCTTTGAAGCAGAAGCTTCAAGCGTTATTTCCTTCCAAATCAGAAGATTCGGACGGAGTGGAAAAAACAGCAAGAAGTCATCCCTCTCTTGTGATAAAGAGAGGGACCGAGGGTGAGTTAGAAAATATTTAAAAAATCAAAGAGAAAAACTTGATAAAAAATACGATCATATTATAGGAAAGCTTGTGAATATGATAAAACATCCGGATAAATGGTCATTTTAAAATCTGCTATTTCCTTTTCTCTTTTTCTCGATTTCTCATGTTCTCAAATTCACGATTTCTATTTCTTTTCTTTGTGACTTAGTGCCTTTGTGGTAAGGAGGTTATATGAAAAAAATAAAATTCGGACTTATCGGTTGTGGACGAATATCTTCAAAACATTTCGAATCAATAAAGCAAATCGATGAAGCAGAAATTGTTGCTTGTGCAGATATTATTGAGTCCCGAACTAAAGATTCTGCAGAAAAATACGAGGTGAAAAAATATTACATAGATTATTTGGAAATGTTAGATAAAGAAAAACTTGATGCTGTGATAATTGCAACTCCCAGCGGTTTACATCCTGAAATGGGAATCGAAGCAGCAAAAAGAAAATTACATGTAATAACTGAAAAGCCGATGGCAACTAACTTAAGCGATGCTGATAAGCTGATCGAAGCTTGTGAAAACAACAATGTGAAGTTGTTCGTGGTTAAACAAAATCGTTTGAATACAACTATGCAGCTATTGAAGAAAGCAATAGATAAAAATCGTTTTGGGAAAATCTATCTGGTTCAATCGAATGTTTTCTGGCAGCGTCCCCAATCTTATTATAATCAGGCAGATTGGAGAGGTAAACAAAAATTAGATGGTGGAGCTTTTATGAACCAGGCAAGCCATTATGTGGATGCTATTCAGTGGCTTATCGGTTCAGTAGAATCAGTGATGGCAGAAACTGCGATATTAGGAAGAAAAATTGAAACAGAAGATACAGGCTCAGTCGTTCTTAAATTTAAGAAAGGAGCTATTGGA
>JAUWNO010000330.1 GCA_030612605.1 Armatimonadota bacterium | reverse complement strand
AAAAATAACATTGGAGTATAAAATTTAGGCGTGAGATGTAGTTGTATTAATGGTATCATTGGCGATTTAAGAATTGCAATATTTTTCTTTCTCATCAGATATATCCTTGCAATATTTCGTGTTGTATTTTGTAATCCATCTGTGAGATGATTAAAGTACAAGAAGATGAAATATATTAAATAACCTATATTAATATTTATATAAAGAATTTTTAATTTGTTTTCTTTAAAAATTAAAAAAACGATTAAAGAAAGTAATTCTATTATATATGGAATGTTAGCGAAGAATTTCATATTGGAACTCCTAACTTTTTTTAATTTTACAATTTAATGATTTAGTCCAAATCATTGGTAAGATGCTGCTATTTGGTCTTTCGTAAAAAAGTTTAAAAAAATAATAATTTTTATCGATTAATCTAAATGTAAAAAATGCTGTAAGATAATAGAGAAGCCTAGTAAAAAAATAAGATGCTATTATACAAACGGTAAAGAGTTTGTACCAAATCCCAATTTCTGAAATAGTAATAGCTATAATTATTATCGCAATTATTAGTATTATAGGAAATAAAATACTTTGTTTGCCATTGGCTGAATGAGATTTTAAAAATGCCCAAGAGATAAAAATAATTGGGATAACTAATATTGAAAACCATTTGAAAAGAAATACTGATGAAACAATACTAGCTAACAATGATAAAGGTTCTAATGCGTATAAAATAACCTTGATAATTAGGCTTTCATGTTTTAATGGATGTCCAATTAATTTCTGAATTTTATTAGTGTCTACTTCTGTAAAAAATTTTCTAAAACTTGCTGTATCAATATAAATTAAAATTTTCCCGTTATTTTTGTCTCTTATAATTTTCTGATATTGTTCTTCAGTTACTTCACTATCATTAAATACTTTTTCGCTATTTTTTTGGTTATCTTCATCCATACTAACATCCTTTTTACTTTCATGTATTTGAAAGCAAATTCAGAGAATTGCATTTAACTATTTAATGTGCATAACATCTGTATACCACGCCCTTCAAAAAGGTGTACATACCAACCTATAGTTACACCAAAAAAGGTGCGTCAAACTTTTTTCTGAAGGTCATCACATAGCTATTTTTCATCTTCAATATCTTCAAATACCGGTTTAAAATTCTTAAACTGGTCCACAGTTAAAGTATCTTGCACAAGCAATTTTTTGATTCTATCGATCTGGAGATGAATATTAAATTTCTGAGTTTCGGAACTTATCTGATACAATTCATTCAGCAGATACCAGCACATCAGGTATTCCTGGAAATTTTCGTATATACCTGCTAAACCTTCGATAATTTCAAACCTGTTTCTATGAGCAGGAAATTCCAGGTATAAACGCAGAAGGGATTTCTTGGCTTCTTCAAAATTGTTAATGGAAGAATTGGCAATATATGAAAAGAAAAGTGCATCCTCAATATAGAGCGAATCCTCAGATGCGATAATAGTTTTCAATAGGTCAGCAGCATGTTGATAATCTTTAATAAAAATATCATTGGTGGCAATTTTCAATTTTATGGAAAGCACTTTCTCATATTTCAAATCTTCAAGTAGAAATTTATATACTTCATTTGCTTCTTCAAAAAGTTGATTTTCTTCATATATTTCTGCCATTGTCAGGAAAAGTTCAGGATGCTGGGATACATTATCGATTGAATCTATCATCGCTGTAATTTTCTCGATGGATTTTGTAGGACCTAATTTTTTCACTGACTTATTAAATTCATTTTTAGCGATCACAATTAAATCTTCATCTTTGCTATTTATAAAAATATCTGAGAAAATGCTGGAAGAACTTTCCCAATCTTTCAAACCATTATAAGCAAGTCCCTTGAAATATTTTAAGGAATCCTCATAAAAAGATTCTTCATAAATCGAATCTGCAATTGAGATAGCCAGTTCAAATTCATCTTGATTGATATAAAATTTTATTAGTTCATGCTCATAAATTAAATTCTCTAAAGTTGCAGGATAAGTTACGCTTGTTTGGGAGAATAAAAGTAAGCTAAAAATACTTAATATAAAAATCGATATTATCTTTTTCATTTTTAATATTTTTTTATAAAATCCTCTGCTGCGAAAATTGCAGATCCCAAGGCTCCGGTAATTAAGGGATTTTCAGGAATGATGATTTCAGTTTTCAAAGCTGAAGAAATAGCTTTTTTCATACCATTGTTTTTTGCCACACCTCCTGTGAAAACAACAGGTTCTTTCCAATGAAGTTGAGAAATCAGGTTGAGAATACGTTTGGCTACAGAACGATGAACTGCATAAATAATCTCTGCCGGCTTTTTGCCTTGAGAGATCAAACCCACAATTTCAGATTCAGCAAAAACCACACATGTACTGTTTATTTCAAGCTCAACATTTCCACAAGCCGAAATTCGACTCATTTCATTTACTGTCAATTCTAAAATATTTGCTACTACTTCCAGGAATCTTCCTGTTCCTGCTGCACATCTGTCATTCATCATAAAATCAGTTACTTTTCCATTCGAATCCAGAATAATTGCTTTGGAATCCTGACCTCCAATATCGATTACTGTTCTTGCCTTTGGAAAAAGAAAGTTCACTCCTTTTGCATGACAGGAAATTTCTGTAATTCTTTTATCTGCAAAAGGAACAATATTTCTTCCGTAGCCAGTTGAAAAAATATTGATGATCTCATTTTCAGAGATTTTCAGTTTGGATAAAGCTGTCTCAAAAAGCTGTTTTGCTGTGTTTTTAGGATTTACTCCAGTATCCATCACATTTGTGTAAATTATGGATTTTGAATCCAAAATTACAATTTTGGACATTCTGGAACCAAGATCGATTCCAACAGAATATTTTTTCATTTTCATATTCCTACGAGACTTGACACAAGTTTGAAGGACTTGTGTTAAGTTGAACCATTCAGCCATTTCCAACTTAAGTCATCCCGCACCTATTTGGAAAAATATTTTTTAAGCAAGCAAATAGGTGCTGGATAACTCAAGTTTCATTTCCTATCCATATATCAACTAATTTTGGTAAGACCTCACCGGATTTCCCCTGATGAAATTCATCTATAAAATTAACATTCAATGGCTTCTCTAAATTAACTCCAATAGTTAAAGCTCCATTATATTTTGCAATATTTAAAAATTGTGCTGCAGGATAAACTGTTCCACTTGTTCCCACCACCAGAAAATAATCAGCTTTTCTAAGAATCTCATCAATTTCAT
>JAUWNO010000582.1 GCA_030612605.1 Armatimonadota bacterium | reverse complement strand
GGCGTTTCTGTGATAATCCCACGCAGAGCTTGTATTCATGTTTTTGCCAAAAGGAATAGAAAATAGCACACGGATAACGCGGATATAACGGATTTACACGGATAAAATTGACAGGATTAACAGGATTGACAGGAAAAAATAGAGACTAAATAATAATTTGTGTAAATTCGTGTAATTCGTGGATAAAAAGTCAGTGTAAATCAGTGTCAAAAAAAAGGAGAAAATGATGAAAAAAGATATAATTCTAGCAGGAGTCGGTGGACAGGGAATTCTTTCCATTGCCACCATTATCGGTTATGCAGCTATTGAATCTGGTTTGAACCTGAAACAAGCGGAAGTACACGGAATGTCTCAGCGTGGTGGAGATGTGCAATCTCATCTCAGGATTTCAGATAAAGAAATTTATTCTGATCTGATACCGCACGGTGGGGCAGATATGATCATTTCCGTTGAACCGATGGAAGCATTACGTTACAAACCATATCTTGCTGAGAATGGTTGGCTTATCACAAACACCAAACCATTTGTGAATATCCCGAATTATCCGGATTTAGAGAAGCTGATAGAAGAAGTAAAAGCAATCCAGAATCATGTGGCAATTGATGCTGACGGTATTGCCAAAGATTTGGGTGTAAGCCGCTCAATGAATATGGTGGTGCTGGGTGCATCTTCCATATATTTAGAATTACCTTATGAAAAGTTGGAGCAAGGCATCAGATTCATTTTTGGTAAAAAAGGTGAAAAAGTAGTAGAAGCAAACCTGAATGCAATGCAAGCTGGTAGAGATTTTGCTGAAAAATATCATTAATTTTCATAGGAGGTAAAATATGGAAACTAAAGAAAAAAAGAAAGTATTTAAAGTTAAGGGTGAAAATCTTCTAAAAAAGATTAAAGAAATTCTTCATGCTGGTAATGTTAGAAGAATTATCATCAAAAATGATGAAGGTAAAACTTATCTTGAAATTCCTATCACTGTGGGAGTGGTTGGATTTCTTCTGGCTCCTGCCTGGGCTGCAATCGGTGCTTTAGCTGCAGTTGCTTCCAAGTTTACCATTGAAATTATTAATATCGAAAAGAAGGAAAAAGAAAAGAAAGAAGGCAAATAATTTTATTATCCTTATTTTGTGTTTGTCTGCAAAATTGAAATTATGAAGAAATGAAACTTGACTTAAGTCCGAAGGAATTGAGTTAAGTTGAATTATAAAATAACTTAAGTCAAGTCAGCTAAACCGAACTTAACTCAAGTTAAATATTATTTTACTTTTGGAAAGCTGGTTAACAGATTCAGCTTTTTTTGTACATTGAATTTGTTTTCTGTATTATCGAATTACCAGCCAAAATTAAGAGAAAAACCAACTAATAAACCAAAATCACTGAAATCGATTACTTTTTCATTGTTCACGGGTTTGCTGCTGTAAATGTATTTGCCTTCCACATAAACACCTATTTTCCAGAATGCTTTTATGGTGATTCCCGCAGCAGCATCGAATGCAACACCTTTTTCTTTTGGAACTTCAATAAGAGCAATTCCAGGACCAAAATAGTAGT
>JAUWNO010000275.1 GCA_030612605.1 Armatimonadota bacterium | reverse complement strand
ATTTTTCTTTAGTTATTTTTTTAAATTTATTTGGGAGGAAGAATGACAAGTTCAGTTTTAATGATCATATTAACTGCTGTAATCCTGCTTTTATTGGTTGCGACAATTATTTTGCGGAAGAATCGCAAAACACCCACGAATTATAAATCCTTTTTCATTATTGGCATAATTTGGATTCCTCTGGGAATTGCAACGCAAAATTATGCTTTTTTTGTGCTGGGAGCGTTGTTTATTTTGTATGGATTACTTAATAAAAGCAAGTGGAAAGATTATCCCAAATGGAGAGAACTTCCTCCTGAACTCAAGAAGATAAAAATAATTACATTGATTGTTTTAAGTGTAATTTTATTAGCTGGAATTGTCTTTTACTTTTTATACTAAAGGTTTTTTAATTTATTTATAAAATCTATATTGGAGGAAACCCCATGCTCGAATTTATAAAAAAAATTGCTCTGGAAGCAGGTGAAATTATTCGACATGCTTATTACAAACCGGAAACTCACATCGAATATAAAGGCGATATTGATATTTTGACTGAAACCGACCTGCAATGTGAAGAACATATAATAAAACGCATTCTTGATCGTTTTCCAAACGATACCATCCTCACAGAAGAAAGCAAACTTTCGATAGGAACAACAACCCAAAAATGGATAATCGATCCTCTGGATGGAACCACCAATTTTTCCCACCGATTCCCATTTTGTGCAGTTTCTATTGGATTAGAAATTGATGGGGAAATGAAATATGGAGTTGTCTTGAATCCTATTTTCAATGAACTTTTTTATGCAGAAAAAAATAAAGGCTCATTTCTAAATGAGAGGAAAATCCATATTTCCGATAATTTAGAAATTAAGAATTGTTTGATTGGAACAGGTTTTCCTTATGATAGATGGCAAAAGGGTGACTATTATATAAAGCAATATCTGGCATTTATGAAATGTTGCCAAGGTGTTCGACGTGCCGGCGCTGCAGCGATTGATTTATGTTATGTTGCTTGCGGCAGGTTGGATGGATTCTTTGAACGAAAACTGAAACCCTGGGATATGGCTGCAGGAAGCTTGATAATCACAGAAGCAGGTGGAAAGATAACCGAATTTGATGGAAAACACTGGCATTATTCAAATGATACGTTCCTCGCTTCCAATGGGAAAATACACGAAAAAATGATCGAGATTTTACGTAGGACGTGATTTCCTTTGTAGGGCGGGTTGTCCCCAACACGCTGATTATTCGTCATGAAAAATAAAAAAAACCGGTTAGCTCGGTTTACCCCGTGAAATACAGCTTGCTGTATATTTCAACAGGGGAGATTGAGCCTTTTATTTAATCCTACTCAGAATCAGATTTATCAATATCCTGTTTTGGTTTATCCTTTTTGAAATACTTTTCAAAAGGATTCCATATAAATAGTAAGTGGAAAATCACTCCACCATAAAGAATGCGATTTACATCTTCTTTATATGGTGTTCCTTTCAAAACAAAAGCGCAACCGATTATTACAGCTCCCCAAATAATTGCACTTGCTATTATCAAATATCCCATTTTACTTTTCTTCATTTCTTCCTCCCGAATATATTTTTTTCTGCTGTCATAAATAGTTCAAAAATGCTTTGATAACTGCGGATAATCTGCTTGATATTTTCTATCTTATTATCATTTTCACTGTAAACTTCCCTGAAAATTTCGAAAAGGTTGAATTCGAGAGTGGAACCGTTGAACAGAATCAGCGAGATAAAAGGATCTTTGATCCAGATGCTGTGGAGCAGTTCTTCACCGCTAAGGTCAAAAAAGGCAATAAGAGATTCCGCTGCATCTTTTATCATCAGCAGCCACTGTCCCGGATGTTCATCTAATACGATGTCCGTTTTGGTGGCTTCAATCTGGCGAATGCCTTCGAACCTGGTATCGCAGTAGTTCTTCAGCAGTATGGGAATGTTTTCTCCTTTCTTGTTCAGCAGTTCTTTTTTGATTACTTGCAGCGGAGCGGGAAAGCAGTCGATCACCAGTGAGCTTTCTGCTGTTTTGATCATGACGAAAGCTTTTTCGTAAACCAGTTCAGCAGATTGCAGTTCGTAGATGCCGATTGGTTCTTGCTGCACATCCAGCTTTTTTACTTCATCAAGAATTTTCTTTCTCTGTTTGATGAATTCCTTTTCAATTTTGTTCAGAAACTCCTCAACCGGAATTGTATCAAAATACGTTTTATTGGAAGAGTTATCACAAACAACTGCACCTTTTTTTTCGAGACTCTTTAACGCTTTGTAGGTATTGGCTACAGGTTTGCCTATCTGCCCTGCGATCTTATACCCTGTGCTTCTTTTGTTTTCCAACAACCAGATATATACTTTTGCTTCCAGCTCGCTAAGCCCCATTTCTCTGAGCAAAGTCGAAAGCGCATTACTATTTTTCATCATTCTTCCTTTTTCGTAGTAGCATTCTGCTGCTACGTTTTTTATTGCTGCTAAAATTGTCAAACTTTTTTTGATTTTTTTTTAATATCAAAAGACAGAAAAAGAAAGCCCTGGGTAAAAAGTACTTATAAAAGCTGATACCAGAAAAATATTTTCTTTGACATAAATAATTCAAAAAAACAAGTTCGTTTGTGAGTTCAACAAGGCATGGAAAATGGATTATTTGGATATTGTTTAAATTAAAATTGAAATTATGTCTTACAGCAAAAAGTTCATATACACTCCCAAATCGGAAGATATTATTTTCAACAATATCACTGTTATTTGAAATCTGATATTAGCTGCAGAAAAATCTATTTGACAGAAAATACACCAAAAGCAATCTCCAAACAATATTTTTGGGAGTATTAATTATGACCAAACCTGCTGCTTCGTTCAACAACAGTTGTATGATGGCTAAAGCAACATACGAACTGCTTATTATATTATGTGCTGTTTCTTTTAAATACGTATCAAGTTCTTTCATCGGGAGAAGTGAGTCTATTGTCTCCCTGATCTTTTGTTCTTCTTGGTTAGTCATAATGATTCAGTTTACGGAGTAGATAATGCGGAGTAAAGTTGAAAAAAGCAAAAAATTGACAAGGGGAGAGATAATAACAATCCTATGCACAATAATAACCATTCTCTTTTCTTTACTCCCAATCCCTTCGGCAACAAAAATAATAACTGGATTATCCGATTTACTTGAAATCCCATTGCTGACCACACGACTATTAATTTTATTAACATTATTTGTAATTCTGTCATTATACTTAAACCTCCATTATATAGCTGTTTCTCGGCATAAATTAGTTAAAAAATACAAAAATCCACCATCAAAGAAATCACGGTCAAAAAAGAATAAGCCAAAAATAGAAAAACCTGTGATTTTACCACCCAAAGTTGAACTCCTAAAAATCCTAAATTTTATTGATGAGAAAAAATCAATAACAATGGATACTCTTATTATCGAATTAAAATACTCAAATAAAATAGCCAAAAAATATTTAAAGCAATTACTTAAGGCTGAATATATAAAAGTTAAGCCAATGTACAAAAGTTTAATAAAAAGTTTGTTTCCTTTCTTTGATAATTCAGAAACTAAATATATAATTGATATTAATGGACAACAATTTTTGATTGATATTAAACTCATAAACTTAAAACCTCCATTAGTTGGTATTAGATCATAGATACAAAAATGATTAAAGTAACCCAAACATGGACAGCACATAACAAGCGTGTCGTGCGACAAGAAGTTGCATAATTAACTGTGGGACGGAAGGTTACACTACTTCTGATTCCACCTGATTTTTCACAATCAGTAGCCTACCGAAATGTGCGTTAAGAGTAATTTTGAGGTGCAAAGCTTTC
>JAUWNO010000586.1 GCA_030612605.1 Armatimonadota bacterium | reverse complement strand
GAACTCAATTATTTACCAAAAATAGGATTTGAAAAAAGATAAACCTGAAAAGAAAAATTTAAGCAGAAGATGACGAGAGAGATATCGAGCTTACACTTGCTGCTTTAGAGGAAATTAATTTAGCTAATGAAATAGATGTTGTAAGAGATGGTGAAGAAGCTCTGGATTATCTTTTTAAACGTGCTAAATACAAAAATCGGGAAAATGGTAATCCGGTTGTTGTGCTGCTCGATCTGAAGATGCCAAAAGTTGACGGATTGGAAGTACTCAGGCAGATTAAAAAGAGTGATGAACTTTGCCATACCCCGGTAGTTGTACTCACTTCTTCCAAAATGGAAAGTGACCTGATAACAAGCTATGATCTTGGCGTTAATGCTTACGTTGTAAAACCTGTGGAATTTGAAGACTTCGTGAAAGCAGTGAAAGAACTTGGCTCATTCTGGGCGATCCTGAACGAACCTCCACTTGAAAAATAAGGAGTTAATAAAATGGAAAAACTAAAAATATTAATACTGGAAGATAACAAGTTAGATGCTGGACTTATCAAAGAAGAATTGACAGAGCATAAATTTGATTTTACTTCGAAACTGGTACAGACAGAAAAGGATTTTATTACAGCTATCCACGGCTTCAAACCAAATATTATACTTTCGGATTATAATCTGCCACAATTCACAGGATTTGAAGCATTGGAAATTGCCAAAAAACTTGTTCCGGATATTCCGTTCATCATCGTAACGGGTTCCCTTTCAGAAGAAGTAGCTGTTGATTCCATAAAAAGAGGCGCCTGGGATTATATTCTCAAAGAAAACCTGTTAAGATTAGCTCCTGCAATTAAAAATGCTCTTAAATTAAAAGAGGAAAAAGACAAAAATAAGCAGGCAGAAGAAGCACTACAAAAAAGCGAGAAGCAATTAAAAATTTTGATTGATAACATGCCGGACTTTGTTTGCTTTAAGGATAGAGATAGCCGCTGGCTCCTCGCTAATGAAGCCGGGATCCGTATTTTCCAGCTCGAAGGCATAGACTATCTGGGAAAGAAAGATTCCGAATTGGCAGAACTTAATAGCAAGCTTCGAGATTCATTTCTTACCTGCAAAGAAAGTGATGCAAGAGTCTGGAAGGAGGATGTTGTTATTCACGGAGAAGAGACGATTCCTGATGCCGATGGTTTTGTCCGGGTTTATGATGTGACCAAAGTGCCAGTTTTTCAATCAGGCAGTGAACGGAAAGGTATTATTGTTATTGGGCATGACATCACCGAGCGCAAACAGGCAGAAGAAAAAATATATAAAGCCAACCGTTTATACGCCTTATTAAGCCATGTTAATCAGGCTGTTGTAAGAGAGCAGGATAAGCAAAAATTATTACAGGAAATTTGTAATATCGCTATTGAATACGGCAAGTTCAGACTCGCCTGGATAGGATTTGTTGATAAAGAAACCAAATTGGTAAAACCAGTTGCCTATAGTGGAGAGGGTTCTGATTATCTGAAAAACATAAAAATTTCCATAACTGATGAGTTGACAGGAAAAGGTCCTA
>JAUWNO010000228.1 GCA_030612605.1 Armatimonadota bacterium | reverse complement strand
TGTGGTAATCGATTGTTTCGTTCCCAAAGAATATGAACCTTTTGGGTTGGTTCCCACAGCCAGCACTACAGTTGCTCTTGCCATTGGTGATGCATTGGCTGTAGCTCTTCTTAAGAAACGAAATTTCAAAGAGAGCGATTTCGCAAAATTCCATCCGGGTGGAACAATCGGAAAAAAAATGATTTTCCGTGTTTCCGACCTGATGCATGAAGGTAATAAAAATCCTATTGTAAATGATAATGTTAAGATGGATAAGGTTATTTTGGAAATGACCTCCAAAGGTTTGGGATGTACTAATGTCATAAATAAAGAAGGAAAACTCATCGGTATTGTTACAGATGGAGATTTAAGACGTTTTCTCAGTAAAGGCTACACCAACCTGAATATAATAGTAACAGATGCAATGACAAAGAATCCAAAGCATACAACTCCGAACACTCTTGCTGTAGATGCCTTAAATCTGATGGAAGAAAATAAGATAACCATGTTACCTGTAGTAGATGAAAATGGTAAATCTATCGGGATGCTTCATATGCACGATTTGATTGATGCAGGGGTGGTGGGATAATATTGAAAGCAGGAGTCCAGCTCCTGCTTTTTTTATTTGACACTATTTGGCAATATTGCCAAATAGGCAACGAGAGGATAGATCATGAATAATAAAATTGATGCTAAATACTTTGAAATGTCAAGAATAAGTAAAGCTCTTGCTCATCCTACCAGGATGTTCATTATTGATAAATTGAATGAAAAAGAATACTGCGTTCATGAACTCACCGAGATGATTGGAGCCGATACTTCTACAGTATCCAAACACTTATCAGTTCTAAAGAACTCGGGAATAATTTCAGATGAGAAACGCGGAAATTGTGTCTATTATAACTTAGAATGCACGTGTGTTCTGAATATCTTCAGTTGTGTTATGAATGTGATTCAAACCAATTTGCAGTCTGCAATGGCATTAGTAGATATGAGTTCTGCAAAATAGAGTGTTTTTTTAACCTCACCTCAATCCTTTCCTAAAAGGAGAGGAAGTTTTTTTTCTCCTTCTCCTAGATAGGAGAAGGTCGGGATGAGGTAGATAATTCATAAGGAAATAGAAATGAAATGGAAAACTGAATGGAAGATTTTGCTTTTGATGGTTATTCTCTTCTTAATTGCCTATTTTCTACCTGTCGATTCTTCTCGTTTTCAAAGTGCGATAATGGAAGCCTTTCATCTTCTGAACGAATATGCCCGTCTTCACGTAATTCTATGTCTTCTGCCAGCTCTTTTTATTGCCGGTGCAATTGGAGTTTTTATATCCAAAGGTGCTGTCATGAAGTATCTCGGAGCACGAGCTAATAAAATCTTAGCTTATGCAGTTGCATCAGTTTCAGGTGCAGTTTTAGCTGTTTGTTCCTGCACTATTCTACCACTTTTTGGAGGGATTTACAAACGTGGAGCAGGTTTGGGACCTGCCACTGCATTTCTCTATTCCGGTCCTGCGATAAATATTCTGGCAATTATCTTAACTGCTCGCATTCTGGGTTTGGAAATCGGAATTGCCAGAGCTGTTGGAGCAGTTGCATTCAGCATAATTATTGGTTTGATAATGGCTTTTATTTTCCGTAAAGAAGAACAGGAAAAAGCAGAACAGCAGCTATTAATGCCTGAACCGGAAGTTGTGCACCCACTCTGGCAGAATATCTTGTTTTTTGCATCTATGATTTTTATCCTGATTTTTGCTAATTGGACAAAACCAGAAACAAACTCCAATCTCTGGAATACTATTTATAATCTCAAATGGATTATTACAACTGTTTTCTCTATTCTCTTGGGATTTATCTTAATCAAATTCTATAAAATGAAATGGTGGAAAATCTTCATTGTCGCTCTATTTATATTGATTTTTTGGTTTGTTTTCCCCCAGCAGCCAATGATTCCGTTTATTGTAGGGATAATCGGTCTTTCATTTTTCATTAGTACTGCTAAAGATGAAATGGGTGACTGGTTTTCTGCAACCTGGAGATTTACCAAACAAATTCTTCCGCTTCTTTTCTTTGGTGTTTTGATTGCAGGCGCTTTTCTGGGACGCCCCGGACATGAAGGATTGATCCCTTCAAGCTGGATTTCAAAACTGGTTGGGGGGAACTCTCTGTGGTCGAATTTCTTTGCTTCGATAGTTGGAGCTTTTATGTATTTTGCCACTCTTACGGAAGTTCCTATTTTGCAGGGTTTGATAGGAAGCGGTATGGGAAAAGGACCTGCTTTAGCGTTACTTCTGGCAGGACCTGCTTTGTCTCTTCCTAATATGCTGGTTATCCGCAGTGTGATGGGAACAAAAAGGACAGTTGTTTTCGTTTCGATAGTTGTGATCATGGCAACGCTGTCCGGTATTATTTTTGGTACTTTTTTTGTTAAATAAATGGAGATTTTAAGAATGAAAAAAAAATTGAATAAAGTGATAATTGTGGGTATTCTCATTGTAGCGGTTGTGATAGTTATTTTCTTGAAGAACAAAACAGAAAGCAGACTTTCTACCGAAAGTGAAGTTGAAATGGTTGAATCAATCGAGATTCAGGAAATAGATTCAATCGAAACTTCCCAACCAGAACCGGATGAAGCTAAAAAAGATAGTATCGAAATACAGAAACAGGAAAATATAATTTCAAAAAAAGTTGAAAAGTCTATTGATATTCCTGAAACAAAAAAACAAAAAATAGCTGAGAACGATGTTCTGGCATTAGTGAACAATTCACAGATAACCGAATCGTATTTAAATGAAAATTTTGATAATTTACCGAAACAACATAAGGATATGTTCAAGAATGATAAAGAAAGTTTTCTGGATCAGTTAATAATAAAAGAGCTTTTATTTCAGAAAGCTAAAGAAAAAGGATTTTTGGAAAATATCAGCGAAAGTGATAAAGAAAATCTAGAAGAGAAAGCTATCGAAAAATTGATTATGGATATTTCCAGCGATATTGAAATAGCAGATGAAGAAATGAAAAAATTTTATAATGAACACGAAAGTGAGATGAAAGGAGTAGATTTTGAACAAGTGAAAAGCGACATCAGAAATTATCTTGTCCAACAAAAACAGAGCGAGGTGATGGACCAGTATATTGAAGAACTGAAAAGCGTTGCTGAAATAGTATTGAACGAAGAATGGATAAAGATTCAGCAGAAATCTAAACCGAAAAATCCCCTGACCGAAGCTTTTAACACCGGCAAACCAACAGTTCTCGATATTGGTGCTAGTTCCTGCATTCCCTGTAAAATGATGAAACCGATCTTTGAAGAATTGGAAAAGGAATACGAAGGCAAGGCAAATATACTTTTACTGGAAATCTCCGATTATAGAGACATAGCAAATAAATATAAGGTAAGAGTTATTCCAACCCAGATATTCTTTGATAAGAACGGAAACCAGTATTGGCGTCACGAAGGCTTCCTTTCCAAAGAAGATATAATAAAAAAACTGAATGAAGCAGGAGTTTAACTAATGATCAATTCACTATTTGTCTGGCTATCCGGTGCTATAGAAGGAGCTCCCTTACTTGCATTATCAGCTGCCTTTATCTGGGGGATATTGAGCATAATCTTAAGCCCCTGTCACCTGGCAAGTATTCCGCTGATAGTTGGATTTATAGATGAACAAGGAAGAATATCCACAAAAAGAGCATTTTATATTGCCAGCCTTTTTTCAATTGGAATTCTTATAACGATTGGAATAATCGGGGTTATTACTGCCTTGATGGGACGAATGCTGGGAGATATTGGAAGTTTCGGAAATTATTTTGTTGCTGTCATTTTCTTTGTTGTCGGTCTTCATCTTCTGGATGTGATTCCTTTTCCTTTTTTGGGGAAAGCCAACCAACCGGCAATCAAGAAAAAGGGACTTTGGGCAGCATTCATAATGGGGCTGATCTTTGGAATTGCCCTGGGACCCTGCACTTTTGCATATATGGCGCCGGTTTTGTCTGTTGCTTTTAAAGTTGCTGCAACTCAATTTTTATTTGGAGCTTTATTAATTTTGATTTATGGTTTGGGTCATTGTTCGGTAATTGTTCTGGCGGGAACTTTCACGGAAATTGTGCAGCATTATCTTAATTGGAATGAAAGATCTAAAGGTGCATTGATACTGAAAAAAATATGTGGCGTTCTGGTAATTCTCGGTGGAATTTATTTATTGTGGAGTGCGTAAAAATATAAAAGAATCAGGAGGATATGATGATTATCAAAATATTAGGAACAGGATGTCCTAAATGTAAAAAACTGGAAGAAAATGCCAGGCAGGCGATCAGTTCGTCAAGTGAAGATATCACAATAGAAAAAGTTACTGATCTGAATCAAATTATGAATTTTGGTGTGATGATAACTCCCGCATTGGTGATCGATGAAGAAGTTAAATCTGTAGGAAAAGTGTTATCATCGGATGCTATCAAAAAATTAATTGGAAATTAATTTGGAGGAAATTATGAGAATGTTAGCAGAATTTTTCCCGGAATTCGCAGAAACGCTGGATCAGATGGATGAGCTATACAAAGAAAAAAGAACGATCGATGAGAAAACATACCAATTT
>JAUWNO010000442.1 GCA_030612605.1 Armatimonadota bacterium | reverse complement strand
ATACGCCAAAAATGACGGTTTCATCTCATCTGTCAAATCAGGAGTTTTTTCAATTGCCTTGCCTGCGGATATCGCCAAATCATATTTTTCCAAATTTGCTGAAGAAAAGAAAAGATACCGTAAAATTTGGTTCGTATTGATTTCAAAACAAATATCTTTGAGTTCAATTATTTTCTCATAATCCTGAAATGCAAATAGTTTTTCAATAAGATAGATCTTCATAAAATCAGGAACCGGTTTATTACTCTCCAGTCGCTCCTGAACAAGCTTGAGACCCTTTTCAATTTCCTTCAAGTCTTCATAAATAATAAGAATGGATTGCAGGCTTTTCTCATCATCCCATTTCTTATAAGATTCCTGTAAAATAGATAATGCTTTATTAATATCGTATTCCTGAACCATCTGAGCAATTTTAATCACGCTTTCTGTTTTCTCCCAGGGCAATTTCAAGGCTGAATATAATAACGTAGTATCTGCCGGCGGATTGTAATCTTTCTGAAATGAGTAGTAAAGCGAATAACTCTCCATTGAGGGTTCGGTCTCAATCGCTAATTTCAAGAATTCATCTGCTTTTTGAATATCTTTTAATTTAATGTATGAATCTGCAATTATTATTAACATCTGCGATGTATATAAATTTTGCGAACGATATTTCTCGCCGAGTTTAACGATTTCTTCATTCAGAATCGGATTGATAAAAATCAATTGTCTGAGAAGATTAAGCAGCTTTTCTTTGATATAAATATTTCCCGGAGAAGCTTTATCAGCTCTTTTGTAAAGTTCAATAGCTGTGCCAAAATCATTTTGCTGAATTGCAGTTTCCGCCATTGAGAAATACATCACAGCCTGCGAATTATCTTCTTGGAATTCTGGAGTTTTTTCTAATCTGTCTTTTTGTATTGTAGAGCAACCAACAATAAATGATGCAATTATGATAATAATATATTTATTCATATTAATAAAAAAAATATCCTGTTTCTACTCCTATGAAACCAAACCTTGCGAATGGTTACATACAGAGGAATTCATCTTGTTAAACCTTCGCAATGGTTGATTCCTATTTCCTGACCATTACGGAGGTTTCGTTCCTCAACCATCCGTAAGGTCTTGGTTTCTTCTTAATTGAACTATCAGCTCGCTGATAGAGCGGAGCTTTATTCCTGAAAATCAGAAAGTCATATTGTACAAAATCGTTAAAGTTCTATCACCCAAATTTGTATCTGACCGTTTTTGCATTAAGTCATAAAAAGAAACTTTCAAAGATAGGAAATCTGCGAAATTAACACTCATTGCAGCATTCAGGTAACCGCGACGCAAAATTTCTATATTTTCCTCGACCGTATTTTTTGTCCACTTCTCGTTATCATTCCAGGCAAGATCATATTCGCAGGTAAGAACAATTACATCTCCAATAGTTTTATCCAGCCCTGCAAAAAAATCCAATTCCTTATCTCCATCTTCAGTTTCCAAGCTGTAATTCGCTCCAAAGTGAAATCCAAGATTTCCCAAAAATAGATAATTTTTACTTCCAACCAGATAAAATCCTTTGGATTTGATGTCATAACGGCTGATCTCTTTTTCCGTTAGAAAATCAATTACCGTGTTATACTTCCCATGACCCTGAGAATCATATCCAATAGCAATTGCAGGCATTTGTGCTGTTTCATCAACCATGCGGAATTTTGCATTGAATTCCACTCTTTCATGCCAATTTGGTTCTTTATTGCCCACAATTTCTTCTGCTCCATAATTCACTCCGAACATAAATCTTGGAAAGAGTCCGATTTTTGTGCCGAGCAAAAGACCGTTATCTTTATAAAGTTTTGCTGTAATTTCAGATTCACCTCTTTGCAAAATTCCTGCTGTGGGACAGTCGATCAAAGTATTCAATTCATAAGCTGAAACTGTGTTTGCAACAAAGAGAATAATTAATAAAATCCATATTTTTTTCATTTCTTTCTCCTTTTTTCTTTTTTTACCTTCCGAAGCTTTCTTCCAATCTTTCTCATATCTGAGATTCGGAAGGTTACGAATGAGCTAAAACTTTCTTTTTATAATCTTTCATAAATTATGATACACAACCTCTTTAATTTCAAAAAGCTTTCTTCCAATCTTTCTCATATCTGAGATTCGGAAGGTTACGAATGAGCTAAAACTTTCCGAATCTTAAAAGTAAGTATTACTTTGTGGGAAGCTTCGGAAAGTCGGTACACTTTCTTTTTATAATCTTTCATAAATTATGATACACAACCTCTTTAATTTCAAA
>JAUWNO010000486.1 GCA_030612605.1 Armatimonadota bacterium | reverse complement strand
CTTTTTGAGATTAAGGAAGTATAAAAAAAAATTTAGAAAAGTTATATTTTGATTTTGTTCTGGGAACAAGGATAAATATAATGAATCAAAGGTGGAAACAATGAAAGAAAAAATTAGAATCTCCAATCGCGTTATGCAGATACAAAAATCTGCCATCCACGAAATGACAAGATTATCAAAAGAAATTGATGATGTTGCCTTTTTATCGTGGGCAAAACCAACTACAGATACTCCGGAGCATATTAAAGAAGCTGCCATCTCCGCCATAAAAAAAGGGTTGGTTGGTGGATATTCACCTACTGATGGATTAGTTGACTTACGACGAGAAATTGTTAAAAAACTAAAACGTGATAATAACATAAATGCTGATATTTCTCAACTATTAGTCACAGTCGGAGCAATCGAAGGACTTGCAGCAGCAGTGATGGCTGTTATCGATCCGGGTGACGAAGTTATTCTTCCAACACCGACATATTCTACTCATATTCGCCAAGTGAGAATTGCTTCCGGTAAACCTGTTCTGGTTCCTCTGATTGAGAAAGAAAATTTTGCTCTGGATATTCAAGCTATTAAAAATGCAATAACTCCCAGAACCAAAGCAATAATGTATTGCAGTCACAATAATCCTACAGCAACTGTTTTCCCTGAGGAGCAATTACGTCAAATAGCAGAAATTGCTTTGGAAAACAACCTGATGATTATCACGGACGAAGCTTATGAATATTTTGTCTATGATGAAAAGAAACATTTCAGTATTGGTTCGATTCCTGAGATGAAGAAAAATGTTATCAGTTGTTTTACATTTACCAAAACTTATGCTATGACGGGTTGGAGGATTGGTTATCTGCATGCAGATGAAGAAGTAATTCCACAGATTAAAAAAGCTCACATTCCATTTGCAATTTGTGCTCCTGTTGTTTCGCAATATGCTGCTCTTGCTGCTTTAAAAGGTTCTCAGGATTGTGTAAAAGAATATAGAGATCACTATCTTAATACGAGAAACCTGATGTGTGAACGACTTGATAAACTCAATTCGGTGTTTGAATATCAAAAGCCGGAAGGTTCTTATCTTATGTTTCCAAAAATACTTATCAAAGAAGGACAGGATTCTATTACTTTTTGTAAGAAACTTCTAAGAGAAGCCAAAGTATCCACAACTCCGGGTATTGCTTTTGGTCCAACTGGAGAAAGCCATCTCAGATTGTCCTTCTGTATTTCGGAAGAAGAAATCAATAAAGCTTTTGATAGGATGGAGAATTATTTTTCCTTATAGTAAAAGAAAATATGAAAACATATCTTGATTGTCTTCCGTGCTTCTTAAATCAGGCACTGCGAGCAGGACGAATGGTAACCAATAACGAACTGAAGCTCAAGAGAATATTGGATGAAGTGGGAATGATGGTAAAGGACATCCCTTTGGAAAACACTCCGCCGGAAACAGGGGACATCATTTACAGAAAAATAAGAGAAATCAGCGGTGAATTCAATCCTTATAAGAGAATAAAACAAAAAAATATCAAAGAAGCGCGTTCCTTATATCCATCCTTAAAAGAAACAATAGAGAAGTCGAACGACAGACTACTCACAGCCATAAGATTTGCAATTGCGGGAAATGTTATAGATTTTGGGGTAAATATAAAATTTGATATTAATAAAGAAATTAATGGAATTCTTAGAAAAAAATTTGCCATATTTGACTTTAAAAAATTTAAGGAACTTCTGGTTCATTCAAAAGAGATTTTATATATTGGTGATAATGCAGGAGAGGCTGTTTTTGACAGGATTCTGATAGAGGAAATGAAAAAACCTGTTACTTACGTGGTAAGAGGTGCACCGGTAATTAATGACGTCACTCATGAAGATGCTGTTCAGGCAGGGATTGATAAAGTTGCAAACATAGTTTCTTCAGGGACGAGTGCACCGGGACTGATTCTAAAAAAATCCAATCCTGAAATTAAAAGTCTGTTTGAGAAAGCTGAATTCATCATCA
>JAUWNO010000592.1 GCA_030612605.1 Armatimonadota bacterium | reverse complement strand
TTTTATATTTTGATAAGGATTGAATTCACCGCTGATTTCTCTAATTTTCCGGTAAATAATATCACCTGTTTCCGGTGGAGTGTTTTCCAAAGGGATGTCCTTAACCATCATTCCTACTTCATCCAATATTCTCTTGAGTTTCATCTCGTTATTGGTTACCATTCGTCCTGCTCGCAGTGCTTGATTTAAGAAGCACGGAAGACAATCAAGATATGTTTTCATATTTTCTTTTCCTATAAAGAGAAATAACTCTCCATCCTATCGAATGCTTTATTTATCTCTTCTTCAGAAATACAGAAGGATAATCTTAGATGGCTTTCTCCTGTGGGACCAAAAGCAATTCCCGGAGTTGTGGAAACTTTGGCTTCTCTTAGAAGTTTCTTACAAAAAGTAATAGAATCCTGTCCTTCCTTGATAAGTATTTTTGGAAACATAAGATAAGAACCTTCCGGCTTTTGGTAATCAAAGATAGAACTGAGTTTATCAAGTCGTTCACACATTAAATTTCTTGTATTAAGATAATGATCTCTATATTCTTTTACGCAATCCTGAGAACCCTTTAAAGCAGCAAGAGCAGCATATTGCGAAACAACAGGAGCACAAATCGCAAATGGAATGTGTGCTTTTTTGATTTGTGGAATTACTTCTTCATCTGCATGAAGATAACCAATACGCCAGCCTGTCATAGCATACGTTTTGGTAAATGTAAAACAACTAATCACATTTTTCTTCATCTCAGGAATTGAGCCAATACTGAAATGTTTCTTTTCATCATAGATAAAATATTCATAAGCTTCATCTGTGATAATCATTAAGTTGTTTTCCAAAGCAATTGTTGCTACTTGACGAAGTTGTTCTTCAGGAAAAACAGTTCCTGTAGGATTGTTGGGACTGCAATACATTATTGCTTTGGTTCTGGGAGTTATTGCATTTTTAATAGCTTGAATATCCAATGCAAAATTATTTTCTTCGATCAAGGGAACCAGAACAGGTTTTCCGGAAGCAATTCTCACCTGGCGAATATGAGTGGAATATGTCGGAGTTGGCAGAATAACTTCGTCACCCGGATCGATGGTTGTCATAACAGCAGCTGCCAGTCCTTCGATTGCTCCCACAGTTACCAGCAATTCCGAAATATTGGCTTTGATATTATTATCTCTTTTAAGTTTTTTTACAATTTCTTCTCTTAATTCCGGTAAACCATCGTTTTGAGAATATCCACCTACTAATCCATTTTGTATGGCAAAAATAGCTGCATCATTGATATGTTCAGGAGTTCCTGAAGTAGGTTTTGCCCATGATAAAAAAGCGACATCATCAATTTCTTTTGATAATCTTGTCATTTCATGAATGGCAGATTTTTTGATCTGCATAACGCGATTGGAGATTCTAATTTTTTCTTTCATTGTTTCCACCTTTGATTCATTATATTTATCCTTGTTCCCAGAACAAAATCAAAATATAACTTTTCTAAATTTTTTTTTATACTTCCTTAATCTCAAAAAG
>JAUWNO010000541.1 GCA_030612605.1 Armatimonadota bacterium | reverse complement strand
ATCCATTGTCCCTGATCCATTTCTCCACATCTACTATCCGATCAAATTCTATGACCTCCCCATTGTCCTTCTTAATTACGTACACCTTTCTCATCTCCTGCTACAATATGCTATATGTAGCTACTTTTATTTATAACTTCCTCCAATGGTCCCAATAAACTATAAATATAAGCAGCTACTATGTAAAAATCACAACAAAAAGAGATGAAAAAAATGAACGATTAATATTTGAAAATATCTACTGATCTTTTATAAGAATCTAACCTTCGATTTCTAATTTTTTATTGATAATTGAATCTGTTCATTTTGAAATATGTATGATATTTCATAATTTCCATTTTTTTGTTCAATATTTTTAATTATTGGGAAAATAATGTTTTTTTCTTGGCTGGTAACTATAGGGAAATTATAATTGTTAGACTCGTACTTGCAACATCTATTTAATTTTTCTCGTTCTTTTATAAATTCTCTATGACTGTTAATTCTTTCATCAATTAAGTTATTTTGTAAATTTTTAATGTTCGATATTTTTTCTGAAAAATAATTACATATTTGCTCATCTATTTCATATCCTATAGAATTTCGTCCAGAACAAATAGATGCAAGCGAGGTTGTTCCTGTACCCAAAAACGGGTCAAGAACTGTATCGCCCATAATTGAGTACATATTTATTAACCGATACGCCAGTTCAAATGGGAATGCAGCAGATCTTTTTCTTAAATCTGTATGATTTAATTCTTGAGATACTCCTTTTAAATCGAACCAGATATCTGAAAACCATTTATTTCTTTCTTCCCAGAAATATGCACTTTTTCGCCGTAATATAGTTTTTTCAGAATTAAATTTTCTCATCAAGCCTTTGCGAAAAATTAGGATGTATTCATGCTCTAATGTAACATAAGCATTTGAGGGGAACATTCCAGACCCCATAAATTTATTTGGTTTATTTGTTTGTTTTCTCCAAATAATGGACGGTAAAACCGAATATCCCATATCTTGGAAAAAGTAAGAAATCATTATATGATTAGGATATACTTCAAATGAATCTCCAATTTTCCTCGTGGCGTCTCCAATTTTTATACACACAATACCCCCATCAATGAGAATTCGATCCAATTCTTTCCAGATTTTGTTCAAATATTGATGCATTTGAAAAAAAGCCTTTTTTCCTTCTTTTTTTTCTAAATAATCTGAAATATTTGAATCAAAATTTGAAAATAAGTCATCCCACATTTCTATCATTGGATACGGTGGTGATGTTACAATTAATTGGACTGAATTTTGAGCAACTTCTTCTAAGTTCGTTGAACTTGAAGTAAATATTTTATGGTTGGTCTTCATGTACAAATCCCATTTGGTTTTTTATTTTTGATGAAATTACAGATTTTTCAGATAACCATAAAATAACAATATTTGCATCACTTTCTCCAAATTCTCCACGAAATTATACTTTCTGATAGGCGTGATGTATCATCCTATTGAAATTCGCAGAAATAAAATTCTAAAAAAGTGATGTTTGGATCGTCTGATTACCCCTAATTTTGGTGAATAACATGAAAATTTAATATTTATTACGAGGCACGCTATGAGGATGTCGTTGTGGTCTTATGTCAGTACAGGAGTTATTTCTGGAACAAAACAAAGGCGAACTAAAGGCAACAA
>JAUWNO010000490.1 GCA_030612605.1 Armatimonadota bacterium | reverse complement strand
TAAAAAATCCGATAAATAATAAAATAACTAAACTGATAACCCAATTCACACCGGGAACAATTCTGTAAAGATAGCAGAATACAGCTAATAAAACTAACATTATAAATGCTATCGGTGCTCTGCGATGCTTGAAAATACGGTCAGATGCCCAACCTGCAAAAAGTGCTCCAAGACCACCTGCAACAGGAAATGCAATTGCTTTATAAGCAGCTAACGAAATCGTGGCTCCCTGCTCTTCAAACATATAGGTTGGTGCCCAGCTCATAAAACCATATCGAACAATATTCAAACCAAAAAGAGCAAATCCTGCAAACCAGACATAAGGATTCAAAAGAGTTATTTTTAAAGTCTTTTTAAAACCAATATGATGATCCTCTCTAATCTCGGAACTTTCAATTCCCTGTTCCTGTTCTTCCAAACTTGGCAAACCTACTTCTTCCGGTGCATTTCGTGCTCTCACATACCAGTGAATTGCCAGCACGATACAAATTATTGCAGGAATCCAGAAAGTAAAACGCCAGTTCAAATATTTAACAATTGTTCCAGCCAAAAACCAGGAAAACGCTCCACCAATGATATAGCTTGTACCAAGTCGTCCTGAAATTTTTCCCCTAATCTTTTTAGGAAACCAGTTGGCTTTTGCTTTCACTGTCGGTCCCCAACCCATTGATTGGAAATATCCGTTCAGCCCCCAAAGAATTGCCATAAGAATTAATGCACCAGCACTGAAACCAAAAATGATATTAAGAATGGCAGATGCAACAAGACCGATAGTAATGATCCTGCGGGAATTAATTTTATCCCCAAGCTGCCCGTTTATAAACTGTCCTATTGCATAAGCAAAGAACAGGCAACTGAGCACAACTCCCATATTTGTTTTAGTTAATCCGAATTCACTCATAATTTCGGGCATGGCAATAGAGATATTCACACGTAAAAGATAGAAAGATGCGTATGTTATCCACATCATCCAGAACATTTTCTTTTGCCAGTGTTTAATCTGAGCTGAAGTATCTAAACTGTTTTTCATTTTCTTTTTCCTCATTTATTTTTCTCCAACAATTATTACATATTTAATATCAATCAAGCAATCACCCCTGATTATCTTCATATTGTAAGCTTTTTTAAAATAGTCTGCAGCACAAATATGCATTTCAAAAATTTTATCCTGCTTTTGGGATGGAAGACCGCTCTTTTCAAGCCAGTTATTTACACTCATCCTTGGCATAACATAAGTAGAAGTCTGAATATTTTTGAAACCTGCTTTTTTCATCATCTCCTTCAAATCTTCAGGCATAAATGTAATTCTTTCTTCCTTCAACTTAAATATTTCAATGTAATCGTTCTTAACTTGTTTATTTGGCGGTATTCCCTCAGAAAGAATGAACTTCCCTCCAGGTTTCAGGATACGATAACACTCATCAACTGCTTTTTGGGTGTCTTCAATTATATGATGAAAAGCCATTCTTGCCACTACTCTGTCAAACACTGATTCATAAAAGAATGGTTCTCTAATGTCTCTTTTTACAAAATATTTATTATTCTGCCAATTACTATGTTCCAACATTGCCTGGGAAATATCAAGACCAATAATCTCGTGTACTTTGGGAGCAATTGCATGAAGAACAATACCTGTGCCGGTTCCCACATCTAAAACCAAATGATTCTTTTTAAAATCTCCAGCTTCAACTACAGCATTCAGATAATTCTTCTCGTTTGCCCACTGAAGTTCATTATACTGTTTTGCTCTGACCTTCCAAAATTCTTCCTGTTCAATTTTTCTTAAATTCATACAATCTTTTCTGTTATGATTTTTTCTATTTTTTATGATTTTTTGCTATTTCTCTTTTTATATTAGTGGATGACTGAGAGGGGAAATACGGTATTACAATTACTTTTCCACCGATGCTATCCATTACTTCTCTGGCTTCCTCAATAGCTTCATCAGTATGACTGGAGCTTTCC
>JAUWNO010000365.1 GCA_030612605.1 Armatimonadota bacterium | reverse complement strand
TTTGATTTGAGAGGAAATATAAAAGAAGCAAATCCCCAAGCATGTAAAATGTATGGTTATAAATATAAAGAACTGCTAAAACTTTCTGGAAAAGATATTGTTCATCCTGATTTTTATCATCTTTTTAAGAACTTCAAGATTGAAGTTCGAATCGAAGATGAATTTTTTACAGAATCAGTGGATATTCATAAAGATGGAACTTTTTTTGATGTTGAAGTTAAGGGATCTGAAATTAACTTTAGAGGGAAACCGCATTTATTGGCTATTATAAGAGATATTTCCAAACGGAAACAAGCTGAGGAAGCTTTACGAAAGTCAGAAGAACAATTCCGATTAATTTCAGAGAACACAAACGATTCCATTGTTTTAACTACATTTGATTTAAAAGCGATTTTTACTTATGTAAGTCCATCGATAAAATTGCTAAGTGGTTACGAGCCGGAAGAACTACTCGGTAAATCCTGTTTAGAATTCATACATCCTGAAGATAAAAAAAAATTATTTTCTTTATTGAAGAAATATGTTAATTTAAAAATAAAAAAACTTCTCTATAGGAAAGAATCTACTTTTGGCGAAACAATTGAATATCGTATTATAGATAAATCAGGAAACTGGCGTTATGCTCAAAGTACTGGGAATATTGTCGGAAATCAGCTTCTCTTTATTTCCAGAGATATCACTGAACGAAAACAAGCTGAGGAAGCCCTGCAACATGAAAGGGATTTTTATCATTCCTTTATTGAGTCATTTAGTGATTGGGTATGGGAAATAAATTTAGAGGGAATTCATACATACTCGAATAAAGCTGTGAAAAATATTCTTGGTTATAAAGTTGATGAAGTCGTTGGTTTTTCAGTAAAAAAATTATGGACTGATGAACAGAATAGTAAATCTGATAAATGGCTCAGAAAGGAACTTACATCTGGAAAAGGTTGGAAAAATTTTCCCGCTTATTTCCAGCATAAAGATGGCTCAGTTAGAATCCTGGATAGTACGGCAATCCCAATTTATGATACTGAAAACAAATTAGTTGGTTATCGCGGAATAGACCATGATATTACAAGTAGAAGACAGGCTCTTCAAAAAATTAAGGAAAGCGAAGAAAAATATAGAACTTTAACAGAAAATTTAAATGTTGCTGTTTATCGTTCAATGGCATGTGATAAAAATAAATTAATCGAAATAAATCCTGCATTTGTGAAAATGTTTGGTTACAAAAGCAAAGAAGAAATTAAAAAAATAAAGGTTTCAAGTCTTTATCAAAATCCTGAGGATCGAAAACATTTTGCGAGAAAAGTTATAAAAAATGATTTTGTGAAAAATGAAGAACTAATTTTTAAGAGAAAAGATGGTTCACAATTTATAGGTTCTGTTTCTACTGTTCTTGGAAGAGACGAGGAGAGAACAGAATTATTTTATGATGGTTTCATCGAAGATATTACAGAGCGCAAAGAAGCTGAAGAAGCTCTTCAAAAATCAAATGAAGAACTAAGAAAGTTACAAATAAAACTCGAAGAAAAAGTGATAAAAGCTGTGGAAGAATTAAGAGATAAAGACCACATTCTAATCCATCAATCCAGGCAGGCATCTATGGGGGAAATGATCGGGAATATTGCTCATCAGTGGCGTCAACCTCTATCTGCTGTAGCTGCCATCATCCAGAGCTATGAAGATGCCTACGAAGATGGGAAACTGGATATGGATTACCTGGAAGAACACACTGATTTGATCATGGATATTCTGCAGCAAATGTCCAGAACAATCGATGATTTCAGGAATTTCTTTAAACCGAATAAACTTAAAGTTGATTTTAATGTAAAAGAGGTTGTTCTTAATACCATCAAATTCCTTGAAACTAGTATCAAATTCAATAACATAAATCTTATTCTTAATTTACTTGATGACTGCATTATTACAGGATTCCCAAATGAATATTCGCAGGTTATCCTGGTGATTCTTAATAATGCTAAAGATGTGCTTCTGGAACGTAAAATAAAGGAAAAAGAGATTGAGATTAATTTAGAAAAGGATAAGGATAAAGTTATTCTTAAAATAACAGATAATGCTGGCGGAATATCTGCGAAAGTGATGGATAAAATTTTTAACCCTTATTTCACAACCAAAGAAGACAAAGGAACCGGCGTTGGTTTGTATATGTCCAAGATGATTATTGAAAAAAATATGAAGGGAAAACTTTCATTTGGCAATACAAAAAAAGGTGCTGAATTTATAATTGAAGTTTAGATAATTTCAGATTTCGGAATTCAGATTTTCAACTTGTTGCCAGATTCCATTCCCCTTTCAGCTTGTTCCCAAATTCCATTCCCCTTTCAGCTTGTTCCCAAATTCCATTTGGGAACACAATTGTTGAAGAAATTGTATTTCATATTAATTTTATCTCATCTCCCCAAATGAAATCAAAGTAAAACTTTTCAAAAAATCGCATTCCCATCCGGCAGCTGCCGGATGGGAACGAGTAGAATAACTTGGCAACGAGGAGAAAAAAAATCATTCTTTATAAATCGTGATATTTTTTTCTCTTTCCCGAATTGATTCAAAAGCTGCTTGTTCAGCAAAAGTCAATAATTCTTCAACACTTTTCGAGAAATCTTTGTTATGCGAAATTCCCCAGCCGATTTTCAGATTTTGCAAATGAGGAATATCTTTTATCAGTTTATTGATTCGTTTTACCACCTTCACACAATTTTCAACTGATGTTTCCGGCATGGCTATGGCAACAGTATCTTTGAATATCTTGCCTGAGATATCGGATTCATGAAGATTAATTTTTAGAATTAAACCGATTTCTCTGGCAGTTTCATTTATTATATCTTTACCGAAAGTTCTTAAAATATCTTCAAAATCATTAATCTTGAAAACAGCCATTGTCAGGTCTCTCTTGTAGCGATTCAT
>JAUWNO010000415.1 GCA_030612605.1 Armatimonadota bacterium | reverse complement strand
TGAAATCATCTGCATCATCAGGAACGAGTTTTTTAAGCTTAGCATGTTTTTCTGGCATATCTTTGGGAACCTGTATTTCAATCAGAGCCTCATTAGTTCTCTCTACAGCTTTCCAGTTCATTTCCACAACTTTCAGACCTTTTTTTCTGAAAGATTTATCTATAGCATTCTTAATCATCTTAATCGCTTCTTCCCTATCGAGAACTCCGGAGATAAGAAAGAAAGCTGTCTGCATCACAGTATTGATCCTGTTTCCCAAACCTACTTCATTTGCTATTTTGAGAGCATCTATGTTATAAAGTTTTACGTGCTTTTCGATAATTGTTTTCTGCATTTCTTCTGTAAGATTTTCAAAAACTTCATCTTGTTTCCAATTAGAATTCAGAAGGAAAACACCATTTTCTTTGATTCCTTCTAAAATATCGTAGCGTCCGATGAATGCCTGGTTATGACAACCCACAAAATCTGGATTCTCAACCAGATATTCAGATTGGATGGGATTCTTTCCAAAACGAAGGTGTGAACGTGTTATCCCTCCGGATTTCTTGGAATCATATTGGAAATATCCCTGTGCATACATATCAGTATTATCACCAATGATCTTGATCGAGTTTTTATTCGCACCAACAGTTCCGTCTGCTCCAAGTCCCCAGAATTTACAACTGATAGTTCCTTCCGGAACCGAATTTATCTGCTCATTAATTTCAAGAGATTTCCCGGTTACATCATCTATGATGCCAACTGTAAAATCATGAGTACATTTTCCATCGAGATGACCGTAAACTGCTTTGACCATGGAAGGTGTAAATTCCTTTGAAGAAAGTCCGTAACGACCGCCAATGATGGTTAGATCCTTTCTGTCTTTCAAGGTTGCAACTACATCGAGATAAAGCGGTTCACCTACAGAACCACATTCTTTAGTTCTATCCAGAACTGCAATTTTCTTCACAGATTCCGGAATTGCATTTTTAAGAGATTCGATTGAGAAGGGACGATAAAGACGAACTTTTACTAATCCCAGTTTTTCTCCCTTCTTATTCAGATAATTAATAGTTTCTTCTATAGTTTCAATTCCGCTTCCCATTGCAATTATGATTTTATCAGCATTCGGATGTCCCACATAATCAAAAAGATGATATTGTCTGCCAATTACTTTTGCTACTTTATCCATATATTCCTGAACTATTTGCGGACAGGCATCATAATATTTATTCACTGTTTCTCTTCCCTGGAAATAAACATCAGGATTTTGTGCGCCCACCTTTACCAGAGGTTTTTCGGGATTCATTGCCCTGCTTCTGAAATCCTCCACGTATTCCATCTCAACCAGATCTTTCATAGTATCATAATCGATAACCTCAATTTTCTGAATCTCATGAGAATTCCTGAATCCATCAAAGAAATTGAGAAAAGGAACTTTAGATTTTAAGGTTGCCAGATGAGAAACAATTGCCAGGTCCATAATTTCCTGGAGCGAACCTTCTGCCAGCAAACCAAAACCTGTATTTCTGGCAGACATCACATCCGAATGGTCTCCGAAAATGGAAAGTGACTGAACTGCGAGAGAACGGGCTGAAACATGAAATACTGTGGGCAGCATTTCTCCGGCAATTTTGTGCATATTGGGAAGCATAAGCATCAAACCCTGCGAAGCTGTGAAAGTTGTGGTAAAAGCTCCGGCAGAAAGTGAGCCGTGAACCGCTCCTGCTGCTCCTGCTTCGGATTGCATTTCTATCACATCCACAGGTTGACCGTAAACATTTAACCTTTTATTAGCAGCCCAGGCATCTGCAAATTGACCCATTGCAGACGAAGGAGTAATAGGATAGATCGCTGCTACTTCACTAAAAGCATACGCCACATGAGTTGCCGCTGTATTACCGTCCATACTGACTTTTTTAAATTTTTTCATGATTGCTCCCTTTTTATTTTAATTTGATTTCATTTAGTGTCTATCCGTAAAGTATGATTTTTGAATTTCTAACTCCCCTATCCCCTATTTGCAAAAGAGGGGAAACATTGATGAATCCAGAGAATTCGAGTTTTTATTCTCCCCTCTCTTTCCCAAAGAGAGGGGTTGGGGGTGAGTTTACAGATAGATTCTATTTAATCTTTTCCCAAAAATATTGTTGTAAAAATATCGTCAACAATTTAAATACAAAGAAAATTTATAATAGAATTCGAATGATTTAATCCTTTTTCACGCAAAGTCGCTAATTCGTAAATGTTTTCTTTTTTACTTTGTGCATTTGCGAGATTTTTTTGATTTCTTTATCGAAATCAGATTCAATTATTTGATTTTTATTGAATTTATCATATTCGGAAAAAGCTTTTTGTTCTGCTTGAACTTTAGATATTTTACCGTCATCATCGAGAATTCTATACTCATTGAACTCAAGGAATCTATCAACACTTTCCGCGAATTCTTCCATTGTAAATGAAATTCGGTTTTCAATAACATTTTCGATATAATCAAA
>JAUWNO010000363.1 GCA_030612605.1 Armatimonadota bacterium | reverse complement strand
TTTGCTCAAATTAAGTTTGGTAATCATCCCACGATCTCCCACAAAAGTTGTCTCCTCGATATTATAATCGTGTTTCAATTCCTTGATCACTTTCTCAACCGTTGCCGAATCTTTCGTATTCCCCGTAAAAACAAAATGTTTTATCGGATAGCCTTCATAAGAAGTGACAACTCCGATCACAATTTGCTTTTTATCCGGTCGCTGATCTCTGCTCCAGCCATTTTTTCCGAGGGCACAATTTTCCGTATAGAAAAAGGTCGAAGTGATATCATAGAAAGTCAGTTTCACATTGACGCTGAACAGGTTTCTCAATTTTTCAAAAAGAGCAAATTCAACTTCATCTTTGATCTTCAAGAGTTGATCCATACTTCGGTAAAAGTAAGTGACATCTGTTTTCAGGTGGGAATATCCTTTCATCTCTTTGTAACAAGTTTCGGAAAGCCAGCGTGTGACTCCAAGTTTACTATTCGGATTTATACACCTGTTGACAACCATCATCTCGATATATTTCTCCACTTCGAGTTGGATTCGATTATCTTTTCTTTTCACCCCTTTTTTGATTATGTCGGAAAGACCGAATTTATTCCACAGTTTCTGCCAGAAAACGATATTGCCATATTCTAAAGATTCGACTATCTTCACTTCATCGGTTAAAGAATACTTTTCCAATTTGAATATTTTGATCAATCCGTCGATCAGAGATTCGATATCGATGGTTGTGAATTTGTTGATATTTCCCAGTTTGGCAATATCTTTGGTAGTGGAAGTCTTTCCTTTCCTGTAAACGGATTCGCTCACGACGAGGTATTCGTAATGCTTTCCTTTTATTTCGCTTTTTTTAATTCTTGGAAACATTTTCTCATTCCTCCTTATTGCCACCACCAAAAAACTATTGTAATATTATATGTCAAGAAGTTTCTCAAGAATTATATCAAAGATAATTTAGCACCATATATTTTGAGGATTTCAAAAATAAAATCCCCTGTTAATGCGGGTTTACAAATTTCGGAAGGGCAAAAAAGGGGGAGATGTGTTTAATTGGAGATAAAAGAAAAGTGCAAAAATGTCGATATCTCTGAAGCCAGCGCTGTTGGCTTCAGAGTCATAGACGAGATAATCGGTTATGATAAACTTATTTTAATCGATTCCATAAAAACTGGAAAAGCCGAACCCGGAAAGCTTCATAAATTTACTTTTGAAGAATTTAGAAAAACACGACATCATGCACAACCACACGATATCAGCTTATTTGAAGTTTTTGAAATTATTAAACAGCACGGAGATAAATTACCTTATGAAATTGAAATTTATGCGGTAGAAGTTAGCGATACTTCAACTCTTTCTGAAACATGCACAATGGAAATCGAAGAAGCTATTCCAAAAATTTCTCAAAAAATCATTGATGAATAATTGCTCTTTAAATAAATTGTATTTCTCGTTCCCAAGCTGGGCTTTAGTAACGAGAGTTTAATGTGCTCTGTAGGTAATTGTATTATTCGAGTTAATTAGTGTTAATTCGTGGTTAAAAAATAAATAAAGAGGAAATATGAATATTCACGAATATCAGGCAAAGCAGATTTTTGCAAAATACAGAGTTCCCATTCCTAAAGGAAAAATGATCGAAAGAGCTGAAGATGCCAAAAATGCAGCTAAAGAAATCGGTGGGAATATCTGGGTAGTAAAAGCTCAGATCCATGCAGGAGGAAGAGGAAAAGGTGGTGGAGTAAAACTTGCCGGATCGCTCGAGGAAGTGGAAAAATATGCTTTTGAAATACTTGGAATGAACCTGATAACTCATCAAACCGGACCTTCAGGTAAATTAGTAAAAAAAGTTTACATCGAAGGTGGAATCGATATTAAAAAAGAACTTTACCTCGGAATGGTTCTGGATAGAGCAAAAGAGCTGCCAGTTATGATGGCATCTACCGAAGGCGGAGTGGAAATCGAGAAAGTAGCTACAGAAACACCTGAAAAAATCATCAAAGTTGAAATTGATCCTCTCACCGGGTTTCAGGGATATCATGCTCGTGAATTAGCGTTTGGATTGAATCTAACGAAAGAGCAGATAAAAGAATTTGGCAAATTTGCTGAAGCACTTTATAAAGTTTATACTTTGAATGATGCAAGCTTGGTTGAAATCAATCCTTTGGTTTTGACTGCCGATGATAAATTTATTGCTCTCGATGCCAAGATGGGATTTGATGATAACGCTCTTTTCCGGCACAAAGATATTGCGGAAATGCGTGATTTAGATGAGGAAGACCCGGCAGAAATCGAAGCTAACAATTACGGATTAAGCTATGTAAAACTCGATGGCAATGTGGGCTGTATGGTAAATGGAGCAGGATTGGCAATGTCTACAATGGATATTATCAAACTGGAAGGCGGTGAACCTGCAAATTTCCTGGATGTTGGCGGCAAAGCCAGTGCCAGCACAGTGGCCAAAGGTTTTGAAATAATCCTCAAAGACCCGAATCTAAAAGCGATCCTGGTTAATATCTTTGGTGGTATTGTTCGATGTGATAGGATTGCAAACGGCATTCTGGAAGCTACGGAAACAACCAAAGTTGAAGTTCCGATTGTGGTCAGGCTGGACGGAACAAATGCAAAAGAAGCAATTGAGATTATCAGAAAATCAAGCTTAACAAATATCATTTCTGCAACCGACCTTGGTGATGCTGCCAGAAAAGTTGTAAAAGCTGCAAAAGGAGTGTGACCGATGAGTATCTTAGTAAATAAATCTTCCAGAGTGATTGTTCAGGGTTTCACGGGAAAGGAAGGGACATTTCATGCAGAGCAGTGTATAGCCTATGGCACAAATGTAGTAGGTGGTGTTACTCCCGGCAAAGGTGGTCAAACTCATCTTGGAAGACCTGTTTTCCATACAGTTAAAGAAGCCGTAAAAGCTACTAAAGCAGACACATCGTTAATTCTGGTTCCACCTGCTTTTGC
>JAUWNO010000197.1 GCA_030612605.1 Armatimonadota bacterium | reverse complement strand
GAGGGTTTATACAAATGAGATTGTGGGTTTCGTTCTGCAATATTACGGAGCGAAAAATCCCTTTCATCCGGAGCAGTTGGAAGAGATTTCATTTTTTTCAGTGAGCGAAGATGGTAAACCTATTAAAGGACTTGATATTCTGGGTTTTTATGTGAACATTACCGATATGGGTCATAATCCAAAGGCATATTTTCCAATTACTTTTGAAGCGGAAGTTTTTGTGAAACTACCAAAGCACATGCTGGAAGGAAAGAATTACACATTCAAATCTCATGGTTTAGGTGAAAAGGATATTGATGTATCATTTATCTGGTCATACAAAAATGTTTTAAGTGAAGCGATTAAAGTAAACCAAATCGGTTATCTATCAAAGGCAAATATCCGTTTAGCTTATTTTGGTAAATGGCTGGGAACAGCCGGACCTTTGGAATTTATTCCTCAATCTTATGAAGTTATTGATCTTAATAGCGGAGAAGTTGTTTATACTGGAAAACCTGAATCAAGACATTCTGCAGGTCAAAAAAATGAAGGTGCATATAATCTGGATTTCTCAGGAGAAAATGTTTATGGCTTAGATTTGAGCTATCTTAAAAAAGGTGATTATTTCATCAGCATTCCGGGAGTTGGCAGATCGTATTCTTTTCAGGTTGCAGATGATGTGATGACTGAGCCGCTTTTTACTTCCATTCGTGCTCTTTATCATCAGCGGTGTGGAATTGAGCTGGAAGAAAAATATACTTTTTGGACTCGTCCAAAATGCAAAAAGCATATCAAACTTTTAATGATGCCTGAATATCATTTTGGATATTGCAGCAAATTACCGAACAACATATTTGAGCAAGTTGATCAATTCCTCAAACAAAGAGAAGAAAAAGGGAATCTGGAATATCGAATTGTAAAAGGTGGATATCACGATGCTGGAGATTATGACCGTAATCCATCTCATCTCAGGATTGCAAATGTTCTTTGTTCAGTTTATGAGATAAATCCCGAAGCTTTTATAGATGAGCAGTTTATAATTCCCGAATCCGGAAATGGTATTCCTGATATTCTCGATGAAGCAGATTTTCTTCTCTCTTTTTATCTGCAAAATCAATGGGAAGATGGCGGCATTCCTTCTGGAACTGAATCTGATAAACATCCTAAAAATGCGAATAATAATGGCTGGCTCACTAATACCGAGAATGAAATTAATGAATATGTCATCCTTCCTAATACACAGATGAGTTGTTTCGATTTTGCGGCTGGAGCTGCCCATCTTGGTTTGAGATTACAGGCTTTTCCAGAAGCGAAACAAAAAAGTGATAAATACATTTATGCTGCTGAAAGAGCGTTTGAATGTGGAATAAAGAATTTTCCACAAAAAAACCTGGAAGAGCAATTAATGGCAGCTCACGCAGCAGCACGTTTACTTGCAGCTACGAATAAAAGAGAATATGCAGATGTGATTATTTCTTTCGATGCTTTGATGACTCAAAAAAAAGATTATATGAATTCTGACGTTTTATGGTTTGTTTCAGCTTATTCATCTATTCAGGAAAATACTTCCGGTTTGGATATGGAATTTCAAAATTCATTAAAAAAAAAGGTGTCCGATACCTGGAATTGGGCTTTGAATAAATTTTTTCTTAAGGAAGGTTATTTACATTTCAAACATCCCTGGGCTCCTTTTACAAACGGAATAGGTTCTGTAGGTCAAGCAGACCTGATAATATTAGCCTGGATGATTACAGGTAATGAACATTTATTGGATATGATAAAGGTTACTGCTGATTTTTGTCTGGGAGCGAATCCTCTCGGTAAAGTGATGTGTTCCGGGCTCGGGCAAAATCATATTCTTCATCCGCTTGTTTTGGAATCTATGAATGATGATATAAAAGAGTATGTTCCCGGAATCTGGGTTTATGGTCCGATTGGAAATAAAGAACACTGGATACAGAAGCAGTTTGAGTCGATTCCATCATTTAAAGAAACCCCTTCACTCTATCGCTACATAGATATTGACCAATGCCCGATGCACACGGAATTTACTGTGCAGGAAACTTTAAGTAAAGCTGTGATGTTGTTTGGAGTTTTAGCTGCGAAAAATCCGAAACCTTATACTGACCCACTTCCCAAGCCAGATTGAATTAGTTTTCTCACGTGGATATTATAATGAATTAACATTTTCCGCTTCATTATCAGCCATCTAACTTGTTGGATGGAAAACAGATATGGATTGTAATAGATAAATTTTACGAGAAATCAGGATAATAAGTTAATCTTCCTCCTAAACTCATCCCCTGTAGAAATATTCAGCTTGCTGAATTTCACAGGGTAAACTGCTGCCTGCACCGCCGAAGCGAGCGTAGGCGTGTCCTTCTCTTTTTGATGAAAATATGAAAGATATTCCAAAGAGAAGGAACATAAGAAAAGCAAGAAGTCATCCCTCTCTTGTGATAAAGAGAGGGACCGACCTGTCGGGGCGTAGCCTTGGCGAAGACCGAGGGTGAGTTAGAAAATATTAGAATTCAATTGGGAAATGTCAGTAATGAAGAAAATATTTTAAAATAAATTTCTTGACTCAGATGAACCAGATTTAAATTACTCTGAATGCGTATGACATTTAAAAAAGAATGGATTCTGCAAAATAGAGCGTCTTTGTCATCCTGCTTGCCAAGCCGAAGCTGGCGAAGGCTGGAGATATTCTTCTTGCTTTTCCCTCGAAGGATCTCCGCTTATAATGAGATTCTTCGTTAGAAACTACTTCGAAGATTTCATCAGAAAGACAGCCTTATTAATTATGCTGAACCCTTCGTTTAAAAAAGAATCATTGGAGGATGAAATGAGAAACCTTAAGAAATGTTTCACTTTTTTAGTTGTTTTATTAATCTTTCCGGTCTTTGTTTATGCTCAATCTATTCTAATCTGGGATAATGACAATAACTCGGATTTTCTTGATTCTGAAGGAGCAGGTTATGTAGGATGCGAATATGGTATTCAACAGGCATTAGCAGCAAATGGTTTAAGTTATTCAACGGTTTATACTTTACCTGCGGATTTATCGATTTACGATGTCGTTTTTGTAACTTTGGGCATATATTGTGTAGGCTGAGGTGCTACCCCACCGGGTGTAGTTGGCACCTATCAACAACAATTATTAATCGACTTTCTTGATGCAGGTGGTTCACTTTATATTGAGGGAGTAGATGTAGGTTATAATCATCATACAACAACTTTTTTCAGCTATCTTGGTACAGATTACATAAGCAATGGAACAGCTAACGGCATTCATCAAATCGTGGGAGTAGAAAACACTTTTGTTTCTACGAATGTATTTAATTATCCATTTGATGAAGATCCGGATTACATGGTTGACAGATTGAATCCTACTCCCATGCAGGGAACACTTTATTATACCTGCCAGCAAGAAATGGGACGTGGAGTTTATTATGATGAAGGAACCTATCGCACAATTTGTTCATCTACTGTTTTTGGAGCTATGGCAGATGGTACAGGTTCAAACACAAAAGCAAATTTAATGGCTCGTTATTTTTCATTTTTATCTTATGATCCGGAACCTCAAATCTGGTTGGCAGATACTGAAATAGATTTCGGATATCAATATTTGAATTATCCTGCGATAATGCCCTTGAGTATTCGTAACTTAGGTTATGAAAATTTGATTATCAGCTTTATCTACGCTGTTGGAGATGAGTTTGCATATACAGGAGCAACAACATTTGAGCTGGGTTGGGGAGAAATTGCTGAGATAGATGTTGTTTTCTTATGCGGAAGTTTAGGTTTCTTCAACGGCTCTCTGATAATTGAGAGCAATGATCCTGCCCAAAGTCATCTTATAAACCTTAATGGTGCTTGTATCATGCCACCGGAAATCGAGCTTTCTCAACTTGAACTTTACGCAATTGTTCCACCAGGTGAAACAGGAAATGATATTCTAACAATTTTTAATAATGGCGGAAGCAATCTGGAATTTTCTCTTATTCCTACAGAAACCACACCGGAACAAATTTTCCAGAATCCTCAAATTCCAAAAATAAGAAAAAGCGGGGCAGAGCACATAATCAATAAGGATAACTCTCAGACATTACCGATTTACTTGGAACTGGTTTCTTCTTTGAGAGATTCAACAGTTCTTTTCTTTGATGATATGGAAAATGGAATTAATGACTGGACTATTGAAGTCTATTTAACTGATGACCTTTGGCATCAGACAGAAATTAACTTCAATTCACCGACTCATAGCTGGTGGTGTGGAGTGGAAGGAACCGTGCATTATAATACAGGTAATCAAATAAGCACTGCAGTTATCTCACCGGTTGTAGATTTGACTATGGTTGATACAACTGTTACTCTTCAGTTTTTTGAAAATTATGATACTGAAAGCGGATATGATTGCTGCATGGTTGATGTAACTATAGATGAAGGAATTACCTGGATTCCTTTACGAGGAAGTTTGGGTAATGCGCCTTCCGGTAGTAGCGGTGGTTGGATCACTTCAATTCTCGATCTTACAGATTATACAGGAAATGATATCCAGATACGTTTTTATTTTAATACTACAGATGGAATTAATAACAATTATCCCGGCTGGTTTTTTGATGATGTAGTTGTATATTATGATGGTGTTCCCTGGCTTCCGATTGAACCTGGTTCAGGTACAATACCAGCAGGTGGAAGTATAAATATTTCTATCACTTATGATGCGACAGATCTGGAAGAAGGTGAATACACGGCTGATATTCTGGTCGCCAGCAATGATCCTGCAGATCCTCAAATAATTATTCCTGTTACTCTGATTGTGAGTTTTACAGATGCTGAAAATCAAGTTGTACCTCTTTACACAACTCTTTATGATAACTATCCCAATCCATTTAATCCAACAACAAATATTACATACAAGTTAGCTAAAAAGGAACCAGTTGAATTGTCTGTCTATGATATTACCGGCAGAAAAATAAAAGTTCTGGTGGATACGGTTCAAAATGCTGGAGCTCATGAGGTGCGATGGTCAGCCGAAAATTTATCGAGTGGTGTTTATTTGTT
>JAUWNO010000422.1 GCA_030612605.1 Armatimonadota bacterium | reverse complement strand
AATGTGAATTTGGGAGATGAGAATGTCATTTATCTAATGGAAGAAGAGTTAACAGCTGTTTTGATAAGAGCTTTAGAGAGTAAAATATCGGAACTACTGAAGTTGTTAATTGCAAGGGAGAAGGTTGATATTTCAAAACATCTTCAGTCGGTTTTCAACATAGAGGATGCCAAAAACAATATTCTTGAATTCTTTGAGAATTTCAAGGTCACCGACCTATTTGCGGAACTTTTTGAAATGGATAGAAATAGGAATGTTTTGGATAAACAGGAATTCTATCTCTATTTTTGTGATATTACGTTTAACAAGGTGAAATACCCGATTTTTTACATCCCATTTAGCATTGAAAGGGAACACGATATATTCAATATTGAATTTGATTTTCAGGTCTATATAAACAAAAGGGCTCTGGAGTATATAGTGGAAGAACATAATAGAGAAAAGGATAAAAGGGGGAATCTGAAAACAATTTCTGAAAGGATAATCTATCTCGCGCAACATAAAAATGATTTCAGAGACGTGGTCGACAATGTAATAAATGAGATTGTCAATTTTTTTGAACTTGATTCGGATGTTGATATCAGTAACCCCGCGCCACAGGTCTCGAAAAGCCTTTTGGTGCGAATATCGAATTCCTGTTATATGAGTCTATTTGATAAATCAGATGAGGCCATAGTGAATGATTATGAAGATATTTTGCGAACTTTAGCTGCTGAACCAGACAGTGTTCTTGCAGAGGCATTTGGTAAATTAATTGATGATTTTATTCACAAGGACCCCAAATCTTTTAATTCGACCGTCGAGGATGAGTGGGACGATATGGGCCTAAGCGACAAACTAGTTTTTAGCAGCCCAATTCCTCTTAACAGCGAGCAACGCCGAATTTTGTCAGCCATAAAAAAAGATGGATGTAAGTATGTCACAGTGCAGGGACCTCCGGGCACAGGAAAAAGTCATACCATAACAGCCATTGTTTGCGATGCAGTTTTGACTAATCAATCAGTGCTTGTTTTATCTGATAAAAAGGAAGCGCTGGATGTGGTCGAGGATAAAATAACTGAAACCATGAATAAGGTTAGATTTGATAGAAAATTTCAAAATCCAATACTTCGACTGGGGAGAACCGGTAGCACATATGCTCAGATATTGTCAACGACCGCGATGGAGAGCATCAGGACTCACTATAGAGCCGTCAAAAAAGAATATGAGAACTTACAGCAAGACATTGAAAAATCGATAAATACCTTAAAGGATGATTTAGAAGCTGAGATTTTGGCATATGGCGAGATAGACATAAAAGAAATTTGTGAACTATTTGTCTTGGAATCTTATTATGAGGCGACTGATTATCCTGTTGATGTTGAAGAAGTTTTAAGAAAGCCGGAATCAACTGTAGAGATTAGAGAATTTAGAAGAATTATTCTAAACTTAAAAAATGCGCTTGGTGGAAGACAAAGCAAGAATAATTTTGCTAATAGGGTGCTTAGGCTATTTAGTTTCTCTCTCGATGATTTTGACGATTTATCAAATTTTCTGGAATTCTTAGATTTATTGACCGCCTTGTCCGACATCGTTGAGATGTTAAAAGCCACTTATGGAAAGAAAATTGGGGTAATTCAATATTTTCGAGAGTTCTTTGACGAAGACCTGGAAAAGTTACGGGAGTTTCTAAAGGAATATGAAAATTTAAGAAGTTGGATTTTTGGTTATTTTCTTAAAGGGCGTCAAGTTAAGAAGCTAAACAAAGAATTTGAGGAGAGGCTCCCTTACTCAGGGCTTGAGAAACCTCATCAAAACCTGAGTAAACTAAAAAAAGTCCTCGAAATCTTTGATTTCACAATTAAGCGAAAAGAGCAATTCTCCTCGAGAGCTCTTCCCAAATATGATTACCTCAGTGTCTGGCATCGATGCTTAAAGGATGAAAAGGTTGTGAGGTCCTTACGAGAGATGACCGTTTTTAGTAAAGACATCGAATATTTAGTTAAGCATTTGCGTAAGTATCCTAAAACGCTAAAGAAAATCAATGTTGATTCATCGTCTCTTAAGACACTTTGTGAGAATCGGCTCACGAGAATGACCAATTCAGATTTTGACAAATTAATTGGATACATCAATCTCAAACGAAAAATAGCAAAGGATTTTAGTAATTTACCCGCATTCAGTTATGGAAATCAAAAAGAAAATATAGAAGATTTAGCGACAACCCAAATGACGTATTTACTAGATGGAAAAGTGATAGATTTCTACGAGAACAGCAGAGCAACTGCCAAAGCGTTAAGGAATGTCATAAGGAGCAAGCAGCAATTTCCCAAGAATGAGTTCATGAAGCTCAAAGATGCCTTTCCGTGTATTTTGGCTGGCATTAGAGATTACGCCCAGTATATACCTTTAGAACCGGAAGTATTCGA
>JAUWNO010000250.1 GCA_030612605.1 Armatimonadota bacterium | reverse complement strand
CATAATAGCTGGACTATTTATGCTGCGGGTCAATTCTTCAATATTATCCTGGACATTAAACCGGAAAAGGGACACCAGATTTTGATGCAATCTTCACCCGGACTAATCGAAAGTGGAACTGACTATTTTGTTACTGATGCTGGATTAATCGGAACTGAAACTACTATCGGTGGATATACTGGTTTTGACCCTGAAAAAACTCCTGAATTCATACGCGTGAGAAAAGCAATGCAATATGCCCAGACCATTGAAGAATGGGTAGAAATCATGAAAACAGACAATAATGGTGCTTATGCAAATAGCTGGCTTTTGGGTGATGTTAATACCGGTGAAATTGCCAGGTTTGAGCAGGGACTGAAATATGATAGTTTTGAAAAAACTTTTGATGGTTATTTCAGCGGATTTAATGTTGCTTCAGATTTAAAAATCCGGAACCAGGAATGTTCCGGTGCCGGTTATTCTGATATCAGAACTCCAACGGGAGCACGAAGAGTTCGCTGGAAACAGCTTCTTACTGAAAACATGGGAAAAATCGATAATGAGCTGGCAAAGGAATTTTTAGCAGATCATTATGATGTGTATCTGCAAAAAGAAAATAAATGCACTCGGAATATTTGCGGACATTACGATCTTGACCCGATGGAATATTGGCCCGAAAGGCTTCCATTTGCTCCTCAAGGTTGCGTGGATGGAAAAGTGGTAGATAGCAACATGGCAAAAAATATGCAAATGTGGGCAAGATGGGGATGTTCCTGCGGAACACCTTTTGATGCAGAAAAATTCATTGAAGATCATCCACAATATGACTGGCTGGAAGGCTATCTGGAAGACAGACCTGGTCAGCAGTGGGCAGAATTTTCTGCTGAGTAAATAGGAATTATTGAAAGTAACTTAAGTCAAGTCGTCCAGCAGTTGCTGGAAAACTTAACTCAAGTTGCATAAATGAGCTTAAGGATTTTGTGAGAGAAGAATTAGATTTTAAAAGAGTAAGAAATATAATTGCAGGCCATGATTTTGTATGGCTTGCAACAAAGTTCCCAATTTGGGAACTTTTGTTTGACAAAAACATCAACATAATTATATTATCTTTGTGAGTAAAAAAAATGCATGTGATTACCAGAAAAGCATTATTGGAATATGGAAAGAAATATCCCGATGCAAAAGGTCAACTTGATGCTTGGTATGGATTTGTAAAAAAAGAGAAGTGGAACAATTTCAGTGACGTAAAGAAGTTTTCTAATTCTGCTGATCTGATTAAGGGACATATCGTGGTTTTTAATATAAAGGGTAATCATTATAGATTGGAAGTAGGTATTGCATTTAAAATAAGTAGCATTTATATTAAGTGGTTTGGCACTCATAAAGAATACTATAAAAGAAATAAGGAGAGAAGATAATGTTCAAATTAATTAAAAACGAAGAGCAATATGAAGAATATCTTAGTATTGCAGAATCTTTGATCGACCTTGATCCTGAACCTGGATCTAAGAAAGGTGATAAACTTGAACTGCTTACTCTTCTTATTGAAAAATATGAGGATGAGCATTACCCAATTGATTTTTCAGACCCAATTGAAGCAATTAAATTTCGAATGGAACATCAGAACATAACTCAAAAAGAGTTAGCTTCTTATATCGGTAGTCCCAGCAAAGTATCAGAAGTTCTAAATCGAAAAAGACCTCTAACTTTAAAGATGATTCGAGCACTAAATACACATCTAAATATACCTGCTGAAATTCTGTTAGGCAAGGAAGGTGAAACAATACCAACTAATTTTAATGATATTGATTGGAATAAGTTTCCGATAATTGAAATGTATAATAAAAATTATTTTCCTAATTTTCACGATACAAAGTACAAAGCAAAAGATATGGCTGAAGAATTGATGCGTCCATTTCTTGAACTTACAAGACCATATCTTAAATTTCAACCATTATTTAGGCAACATGTCAGAAGTGACTCTGAAGCTGACCCTTATGCTCTGCTTGCCTGGCATGCAAAAGCATTAGCAAAGGCAGTTACAAAATCTTTGGGTACTAAATTTAAAGTAAACTTAATCAATGAAAAATTTATTAAAGATTTATTAAGTTTAAGCAGAAAGGAAAACGGTTCCAAACTTGCACAGAATTTTTTAAAGAGTTATGGTATTCATTTAATTATTGAGCCTAAATTGAAACACACACATATTGATGGATCTGTCTTTTGGAATAAATCTGAAAATCCGGTAATAATAATGACTTTACGTTATGACAGATTGGATAATTTCTGGTTTACTTTACTTCATGAAATCGGACATTTGCAGTTACATCTTACTAATGATTATTATGATAATTTTGTAGATGATCTTCAATATTTTGGCAAATTAGATAATTTAGAAAAGGAAGCAGATAATTTCGCCAGTAATGCATTGATTCCTCAAGATTATTGGAATGAGGATTTACTAACAGATTTCAATACAGAAGAGATAACATCATTGGCTGAATCCATTGGTGTTCATACTGCAATTGTTGCCGGTAGGATTCGCTGGGAAAATAAGAATTATCAAATCCTTTCAAGACTTATTGGTAGCAAAGAAGTGAGAATCCAATTTCCATCTGAATTTCCTTGCTAATGTGAAAATTATATTGAAGACAATAAAAATCCATGAATTCATAAAAATCTCAAAGCATCTACCAATTATTGATGTACGCACTCCAAAAGAATATGAAAAAGGTCACATCCCAAAAGCGTTCAATATCCCGCTTTTTACCAACGAAGAACGAGCGATCGTTGGAACAAAATACAAACAGGAAAGCAGGGATACAGCTCTTGTACAGGCTTTAGAATTTATCGCACCCAAGGTTATAGCTTATCTCGATGCTCTTCAAAGAATATTACCATCTAAAGAAATTCTGCTTTACTGCTGGCGTGGTGGACTCAGAAGTGCCGGCATGGCAAAACTCTTTGAAGCAGACGAATATAAAACCACCACCCTTATTAAAGGTTACAGAGCTTACAGAAATTACATCCGACTGAGTTTTGAACAAAAAGCAAAAATAATAATTCTTGGTGGGATGACCGGAACAGGAAAAACAGATATTCTCCAGGAACTCAAAAATCTTGACGAACAGGTTCTTGATCTGGAAAAAATAGCTCATCATAAAGGTTCTGCTTTTGGCTCGATAGAACAGGAAGAACAACCCACAAACGAACAATTTGAAAACAATATCTTTGCCTGCTGGAATAAATTCGATCTCAAGAAAAGAATATGGATAGAAGACGAAAGTCAGTTAATTGGAAAAGTTTCAATTCCCAAGGCTTTATTCAATCAGATAAGAACGAACAGTGTAATAAATATCGAACTTGCCAAAGAAATCCGTATCGAACGTCTGGTTCGGGAATATTCAAAAGCCAATACCGAACTTTTGAAACAATCGATTATAAGTATCTCGAAAAGACTGGGTGGTCTCAATACAAAATTAGCAATTGAATCTATTGAGAAAGGAGATTTCAGAACTACTGTAGATATAGTTCTAACCTATTATGATAAAGCTTATATTTATGGCTTGAACCTAAGAAAACAACAAACTGTTAAAACCCTGAAATTTGAAGAAGATAATCCCAAAAGAAACGCAAGGAAGGTAATTAATTTTGTAAAAGAAAAATTTGACAAATAAACTTCGATATTGCTTTCTTACAGGTGAAATTGCAGATCTGTAATCAATAAAAAGTTAATCAGCACTTCTGCATCTTATAGTTAAACTTAAAACTTGAGATTTTTCGACAAATTTCAAAAAAATATTGACACTTAATGTATATGTCAGAAATATACAAAAGTATGAATAAGCTGCTTTTTAATTGTGAAGGATTTGATTGGGACAAAGGAAATTCAGAGAAAAACTGGATTCGTCATCAAGTTACACGAAGTGAATGTGAACAGGTGTTTTTCAATGAGCTGTTAATTGTGGCGGATGACACAAAACATGCACAAACAGAAAAACGGTGGTTTGTACTTGGTAAAACTGATTGTGAACGATTATTATTTATTGTCTTCACAATTAGAAATAAATTAATTCGTATTATTTCAGCAAGAGATATGAATAAAAAAGAAAAGGAAATATATTATGAGCAAA
>JAUWNO010000020.1 GCA_030612605.1 Armatimonadota bacterium | reverse complement strand
AAAAAACCAGGCTGAAAAAGTGTATTCCAAATTTGGAGATACAGATACAACCTGTTCCAGATGACGAGTGGAAGTGGTTGTCCAGGTGATGTTAGCAGAATATGATTCTGAATGGATAGTAGAAGATTCCTGCTGGGCAGTTATTTGATCACCTGAAAGTTCCCAGTTATCCGGCGGACCGGAAACTCCATTGATTGTCCAATTTTCAAAACCCGGGTTTGATAGCATGTTTTGTGCGAATAAAAACGTTGAAACAAAAAACATTAAACAAAAAGGTAAAACTTTTCTCATCATTCCTCCTGAAATTGTGTTGAATAAAACAATTTTTTTTTATCAGGACGAATCTCTAAATAGGATAAATTTTGTTCAAGTATTTTTTTATATTAATTCGGAAATATTGTTTTATTCTGTTATTTCAAGATATAGTTCTGTAAAAAAGGGTGTTCCCAAACGGGAGTTTGGGAACGAGCAAGTGAAGGAAATTTAGTTCAAGTATTTTTATTATTTTAGTAAAGTTATCTTTTTTGAATAGATTGATTTTCCAACTTTTAATTTGATAAAGTAGATTCCGGATGAAACCGGATTGTTATTATCGTTTCTACCATCCCAGGTTATGGAGTAGCCGACTCCGTCGGCTATTGTGGAGAGAAACTCTCCACACTCCAAAGTCTTAATTTTTTTCCCTTTGATATTATAAATTATCAACTCCGTGATCTCCGCCTGCCAAGCCGAAGCATTGCGAAGGCTGGTGAACTCCGTGGTTAAATTGAAATAGATCGTAGTTTCCGGATTAAATGGATTTGGGAAGTTTTGTAAAATGAGATTGCTCGCTGAGATTGTCTGAGAGTCTGTATTTGTAGAACTTAAACTAATAAAATCTGCATAAACAGGAAGATGGTCAGATGCATAATAAAGAGCATTTGCCACTTCCGGAGAAACTGCTGAATTTGTACCGTAATTTATGGATTGATTAAAGTGATTACCATCGTTCCCAACTGTTACCAATGAGCCATCAATAAATTCGATTTCTGCATTATTATTCATTTCATAATAGGTGAAAATAAAATCAAAACGATCATCCAAGCCGCCACCAACTCCTCCTCCGAACTGGTTAGTTCGTGAAGATTGAGAATGAGCTTCACTGAAATCTTGATTGTTGTGCCAGTTGCCAACCAGATCCGACCAGTCTTTTGCTCGTCCGGTATTATTGGTTTCATCTGCAATAAATTTCTGATATGCAGGTTCTGAGCTGGTATAAAAATTCATATCGCCTGCAATGATGAATTCTGTACCTGGTTCAAACTGGTTGAGATGATTTCTTAGTAGGCTAACTGCTGCAAATCTATTCTGTTCATATCCTTGAGAGGCTTTTAAATGACAACAGTAAATTCGGATTTGATTGCCATCTATTTCAAGAACATATTCGGAAATATCTCGAGGATAAGTATGAACGACATCCTGAGAAATCAAGGTTGCTTTTGAAGTTTTATAATAGAGCATATTATTCAAGTCACCATCATCAACAAATTCTGCTCTAGCAAATTCGATCTCATCTGAATTCAGGATGTTTAGCATCAAATCTGAACCTGGTTCATCTTCGATTTCCTGCATAATCACAATATCAGGATTTACTTCATTAAAAACAGTTTCGAAATCAGAGAAACGGCTCTGACCACTGTAAACAGAAAACATCAGAGAATTATAAGTCATAACTCTGAAATTTGTATCTGAAATTAAATTTGAAAACAAAATGAAGAATAATAAAAAGATAATATTTTTTTTCATACCGTTTTTTTAGTCCAAAAATTGAATTTTAAAAATAATCTATCAAGAACTGATTACCATTCTTTGATTTCAATTTGAGCAAGAAGAGGAGCCAGTTTTGAAGTAGTTGATTTTTGATATATTTTCACTGCTTCCTGGAAATTATACCAATCGGATTTTTCATAGTTTTCTTTGAATGAAAATTTATCTTTAACAGGATCCAAAACAAATTTTTTATCATCGAGTAATTTTATTTTTTGTTTTACCGCTTTTGAAAACCAGGAATATTTATCATAATCAGCTTCCATTCCTAATTCGTTGAAAAGAGATTTAAATTTTTCGATTCTCTCATTTTGCTGTTTTTTTGCCAGAGGAAGTTGTGTTTCTGTAATGGAATCTCCGATTATATTAGAAATGTTTTGTTTAACTTCAGACCAATTATTCGGGAAAGAAGTTAAGAAAAGGTAATTTGAGTACAATTTTTTTGCAGCAAAAAGCACTCTTTCCTTATTATTTATTGTCTGATTTTCCTCGATCAGTCTCGGATCAAACCAGATAAGATTCGGAATATCCGGTTTGTAACCTGCATCTGCATGACCGATATTCGGCATCAGAGTTTCCCAAACACCATTTAAGGCATTAATTTCATCAAATGTTCCCACAAAATTCTGATGAGAAAAAGTATCTGCCAGCATGTGAGAAGCAATTCCCAATGAAAAAAGATTATCATTTTTGGTAGATTCGAAAAATATTTCCTGAGAATAGCTGCTTGCCGGACTGGTCATAAGAAGATGCATTTTTCCATCGAGCCGTCTGACTTTGGAGCTGGTTGGATTTCCAGGCAGGAAATGGAAAAGAAGATAAATTCTCATTAGTTTTTTTAAAGGCTTTGTGATATTCTTAGTCTGGCTTATATAGTTTTCGTAAGCTGTTCCTTCCGGAGTTTCAATCGAAAATTGTAATGAATTATCATCTACCAACTGTGATGAATAAGCAATGATTTCTGATTCATCTTTATCAAATCCTGCTTTAATTGCCAGGTATTTTGTAATGTAATAATGAAACTCAATATTCATAAGAAAACCTTTAAACTTTTTAATAATTTCTGAGAATCAATTTAATTCCAAGATTTTAAATAAGTTACGTGTGTAAAATGTTTGATTTTATTTTAAATGTCAATAAAATAATTTTTTTTTGCTTATTTTGTTTTTATAATAAACAAAAAAAGTCTGCTTTTGGGGCAGACTTTTTCGTATATTTTAGTTTTTAAAGCAGATCTGCATAAAGAGGGAATTTATCACAAAATTCTTTTACTTCAATTTTTATTTCTGCCAATTTTTCTTCATCCTGATAATTTTGCCAAACCTGATAAATGAATTCAGTTATTTTTTTCATTTCAGGTTCTTTCATGCCGCGAGTGGTAACCGCTGGAGTTCCCAGCCGAATACCGGAAGCAACGAACGGTTTGCGTGTGTCAAATGGAACTGTATTTTTATTGGCAGTGATACCAGCTTTATCCAGGCATCCTTCCATCTTTTTACCTGAAGGTCCACCTTCTTCTTCAGTACCCAGATTTATCAACATCAGGTGCGTATCTGTTCCTCCTGAGACAATATTGAATCCTTTTTCTGAAAGTGAGTTTGCTAAGGTTTCCGCATTTTTAATAATCTGTTTTTGATATTCATTGAATTCTGGAGTTAAAGCTTCTTTGAAAGCAGCAGCTTTAGCTGCGATAATATGCATCAGAGGTCCACCTTGCGTACCGGGAAATACCCAGCGGTCAACAGCTTTGGCATATTCTTCTTTGCATAGGATCATGCCACCACGCGGACCACGCAACGTTTTGTGAGTTGTAGTTGTAACGATGTCGGCATAAGGAATCGGACTTTGATGCAATCCTGCAGCAATCAATCCTGCAATATGAGCAATATCAACCACGAATTTTGCTCCTACTTCATCAGCTATTTCTCTGAATTTTGCAAAATCAATTTTTCTTGGATAAGCACTTGCTCCGGTAAGAATCATTTGTGGTTTAACTTCCAATGCAATTTTTCTGATCTCATCGTAATCAAATTGCTCGGTTTCCTTATTCACACCATAGGGTACGATATTAAAAAGCGAACCGGAAAAACTGAGAGGATGACCGTGAGTAAGATGCCCACCATGAGAAAGTTCCAGGCTGAGAATAGTATCACCTGGCTTGATAATAGCAAAATAAGCTGCCATATTTGCTTGTGAGCCGGAATGTGGTTGCACGTTTGCATGTTCTGCACCAAAGATTTCCTTTGCTCTTTCGATTGCCAGTTTTTCTACTTCATCAATATATTCACACCCACCATAATAACGTCCATAGAGCTTGTAATTGATCTTACCTGTTTTTTTACTCCAGCGATATGGATAACCTTCGGCATATTTATTAGTTAATACAGAACCGGCAGCTTCTAATACAGCTCTGGAAACAAAATTTTCTGAAGCTATCAGCTCCAGATTTTCTGACTGCCTTTTTAATTCGCTATACATAACATCGAAAAGTTCAGGGTCTTGTTTTTTTATGAATTTCATTTTTTTCCTCCAATAATTAGCCACCCCGATACAGTCATACTTCCTTACGGGGCAGGCTGACTTGCACTGACTTCCACTGAATTTTTGCTCACGGATTTTCACGGATTTGAACGGATTCAAGATTTATGTTCATTTCTTTCAATTTTGTTGTCCATCCGTGTTTATCACTGACTTTCACTGTCAAAAACCTACTTGCTCATTTTAGGTTTTATTTATTGTCTGTGTTAATCTTGTGTCAGTCTTGTGGTTATTCTTCATATTTTTTTATTTTTTCAATTCTTTGAATGTGCCTTCCTCCATCAAATTCTGTAGAAAGCCAAACACTTATAATATCTCCAGCTTGCTTCTTGGAAATGAATCGTCCCTGAAGAACAAGGATATTAGCGTCGTTATGCTGACGGGATAAACGAGCAAGTTTTGCTGAATTGCATAAAGTTGCCCGGATTCCTTTCACTTTGTTAGCCACGATGCTCATCCCAAGACCACTTCCGCATATCAGGATTCCTTTTTCGCAATCACCTTTTGCAACAGCTTCTGCTGCTTTGAATCCTGTATCAGGATAATCCATGGATTCAGTTGAATGAGTACCAAAGTCGATAACTTTATATGCTGTCAGGAAGTCTTTTATGGCTTCTTTTAATTCGTATCCAGCATGATCGGCTGCTAATGCTATTTTCAAATTATTCACTCCTTCCTGAATACCATAGACATAATAGTTTAACTGACAGATAAAAAAATTAATAAACCAACAAATCAGCTATTGATTAAAAAAAATCTTGATTTCTAAAAGAAATTGAGCCCAAATTTCTGGAATATTGTTGACTAAATTTTCTAAATGAAGTTCTTCTAGCATAAATCCATAAGCATGAACAAAAAAATGACGAAAAGTAAGATATTCATAAAGTTTATCAGATAGTTTTTTGGGAATTATTCCTTTTGATACAGAAATAGCAAGTAAATCCTTATGCCATGTGTCTGATTTTGGAATATTAATACCTTTTATTTTTAGAATTTGCTTTAGTATATTTTCCATTCCATTATAGATATTATGAAGAAAAGTTCCTATTGCTGCTAATTCAATAACTGATTTTTCTTCTCTGTTTAAAGTATCTTTAAGATTATTTAAAGCAAATTCTATATTTTCTTTTTCAGCAAGAATTTGAGCAGGTAATTTATCCATAAATTTTGAGTCCGGTTTCTTCTACGAGTTGATTGAATAATGATTTTTTAGAAATGTCAATAAGGTCCACAGGTTTTGATAAATGTTTGAATAATTCAGCGTAGAATTCAAAAAATAATTGCGGTTTAATGCCTTTTATACCGATATCAATATCATGAGCTTCTTTTTCTTCCTTTATGGATGAACCAAATAAGATTACAGAAGAAATATTGTACTTTTTTGCATATTCTAAAATAATTGATTTATCTCTATCGGTTATCATTTTCATTTCTCCAATATTTGCAATTCAAATACAATTAATAAGTTCAATGATAATTCTATGAAACATTTATCTTTTCTATTTATTTCGTTAATTTTGTCAATTATTGTTTGAATTTATGATTTTTCTCACTTCTTTTTGAATATCATAGCCACAACAGTTTCGCATTTCTATCATTACTATAACACAAATTTAATTCTTGATTTACATTTCTTCTTTCTTTGAAATTTCCCAAAATTCTCTTGGAGATATTATTTTAGTTAAGCCAAAAGCTTTTAATATAAGTAGGTCATTATCTCCAGTGATAATATATCCTACATCATTACTTTTTGCTAAAGCAAGGATTTCATCATCATCTTTATCTCTACAAATATTTTTATTCAATTTCATATATTCTTTTACAAAGCAGTATTCTGAAAGATATTCAATAATTGATTCTACATTCTTTTCTGTCATTTTAAATTTTTTAAACAGAATTCTGTGAACTTCTGTTAAGATGTGTTTGCTGATGATTATTGAATAACGATCAAGGCTGAGTTCAAAAACAGAACTGCATAAACCTCTACTTGCGAAAGCTGCTACAACTACATTTGTATCAAGAACAATATTCATGAAATTTCTTTGAAAACATCCTCATCTGTAAGAATTCCTTGAGCTTCAGCAAATGGTAAGGTAATATTTCTGAGTTTTCTAAAACGATGAATAGCAATAAATTTTCGCAGAGATTCTCTGACCAGATCGCTTACAGGTTTTTGCTCAATTTTGCTTATCTCCCGAAGTTCTTTTTTTATCTCTTCAGGAATTCTTATGGTTATAGCTTGATTCATTTTTCACCTCCACGTATTACAATGTAATGCGAAGGTATTAATTTGGCAATCTTTTTCTTTTTCATCATTCCTTACTTACTGAATACCATAAGGATTCTGTAGAATTCAATTTCTAACTCACCCTCGGTCTTCGCCAAAGCTACGCCCCGACAGGTCGGTCCCTCTCTTCAAAAAGAGGGATGACTTCGTTTTCCCCTTCTCTTTGCAAGAGAAGGGGTTAGGGGATGAGTTGAATAATTGGATTTTCTGATTTTTCCTCATTATTCTCAAAAACACCCAATTATGCAGAACTTATACTGAATACCATAGCTACAACAGTTATATCATTTCCACCCATACTGGACATCATTCCAAAAGGTTTATCAGGGCTTATTTTTACCTGGCAGTCACCGGCTTTTCCTGATAATTGTTTTACAACATCTACTGCCTGTCGTACACCACTGGCTCCAGTGGGATGTCCATATCCAACCAGACCACCTGTTGTATTTGTGGGAATTATTCCATAAGATTTTGTGTTTCCATCTATAACGAAATCTGCACCTTCACCATAACCAGCAACTCCAGCAGCTTCAACTGCCAATAATCCTGCGATAGTGAAGCAATCATGCACATCCAACACACTCAAATCAGAAGGTTTGATTTCTGCTCGATCATAAGCTCGTTTAGCAGCAACTGCACAGGTAGAAAGTTTTGTAAGGTCGGGTGGGGGAGTGGTAAGATTATCCTGAACCTGGGCAAAAGAAATCATTTCAACAGCATCTTTTAATTCCACGCCAATTTTTTTAAGTCCTTCTTCAGATGCGAATATCAAAGCTGAGCCACCATCGGAGACTTTTGAGCAATCAAATACATTAATGTGTTCACAGAAAGCTTTCGGATTTGGTGATGTCATTCCGGTTGCTAAAAGGTCGGAATTTTTGTTGTGATATTCTTGTGCATCAGGATTTTTGCGTGCATTTTCAATGGCATTAACATACCATTGAGCCATACCTGCTCTCATTTTTTCATTACCAAATTTCTCATAACAAGCACCTGCACGTTGGGAAAATTGATCCGGGAAGAAATAGGCATGTCCTTCTTTTCGTTCTCCAGAAAACCAGCCGGCACCTGCCAGATAATCTGCTCCGTAAATTGCTTTTACTGAATTTTGAACTTCAACGCCGATGCACATAACCACATCAGCCATGTCTGCGAGGATTGTTTTGATAGCTGTAACAAGAGCTAATCCACCGGAATCACATGCACCTTCTACTCTTATGCATGGTTTATACTGGAATGTTGGATGGACCATGGGGAAAAAACCACCAAGGTTGCCCTGATTGCAGAATCGTGCTGCCATAAAATTTCCGATTACACCTTCATCAATATTTTCCGGGTTTTGAATCTGATTAATTGAACCCATACCTGCTTCTTTTATGTAGTGTTCGATTCCGGGTCGGGGTTTTTTGGGATGGAATTCTTTTCTTCCAGTTCCCAGTGCAACCGTATTAAAACCTGCTGTTGCATAGATTTTTTTTCTAAAATATGTCATGCTATCTCCTTTTTTGTTTCTCGCGAAATACACTAAATAACGCGAAAATTGATTATTTTAAATTAAAACACAAATCAATATTTATTTTCATTTTTTGTTTATGATAATTCGATCATATTCTTATTTTGGACATTGAATTTCCTTTTCGTTTTTTTCGCTTTTTTCGTGGGAAATCAAATGAAATTATGGATAGGACCATAAAGCCAGAAGAATCCGTTCATTAATACTTCATTCACTTCTTTTTCGGAATTTGCTACTCCATCTTTAACCAGGTTTTCACCAATATCTTTGGTTGTTTTCAGAAAGTCGAGAGCTAATTCCGAGCCGTAAGTATTCATTCCTTTCAGGTTATTGAAATGAGTTCCAAGTTTTTCCATTTTTTTTCCATCCATCAAAAGTGCTCGCCATGGTGCAAATTTCTCATTGGTTGGATTAAGCTTTTTGTCAATTCCTGCTCTCCAATCTTCATCGAACATTCGATATTTTCCTTCCTCGATGTTATAAACTCCGGCAGGACGATTCTTCTCATATTTGATGAATCCGTCTTTTTGTGAACCATTCGGATTCTGTCCACCAGCGATTTTCTTATCCATAAATTTATTCAGTAAGTCGCTATTCAGGTGCTCTAGTTTAAGATGTGTTTTCATAACTCTCAACAGTGATTGGAAAACATCGAGTCCAACATAATCGATAAGCTGAAAGATTCCCATAGGACGAACCAGAAAATCCTGTGATACTTTATTCATAATATAAAGAGCACCGTGATAACCATATTCATCTTTGAGTTCTTCAACTTTGTTCAGAGCATAAAGACCGTCTCTGCTGAAATGTCCGTTCCCGATAAAACCGGAAATATCTGCTGCCGGAACTAACTTTTTGCGAAGTCTCTTTCCAAATTCCAGACCGATTTCTTTCAATTCTTCAGTCGTGTTATCAGCATAAATGATTTCTACCAATTTCTGAATTACTGGTGGATTATAGAAATGATAACCAACTATTCTTCCACCGAGTCCGGCTTTTTCATCGAGAAAGGAAATCGGGATACTGGATGTATTTGTTAGGAATAAAGCATCAGGTAAACAAATTTCCTTTAAACTTTTCAGTACTTTGATCTTAATTTCTTCATTTTCAAATATTGCTTCAAAAACCAAATGTGAATCCTTAGCAATATTATAGTCGGTTGTGAAATTTAAGAGTGCATAAGTATCATCGACAAATGCATTGATAATTTCTCCATTCTCGATCAAATCTTTCCTGTCCGCATAAATCTGCCTTAAAAGAACAGTTGATTTTTCTGCAGCTTTGACAAGTTGAACTCTCAAATAGCTGCGAAGTCCATCTAAAGCTTCCTCGGTAATATCGACAAGATTCAACCTGTAAATCTTACCTTTATTCTCCTGTTTTAGCTTTAGTTTGGACATTTCCTGTGCAACGAGAACAGCAATTCCGCTACCCATTTTTCCCGCTGCTCCGATAATTGTTACATTTTGTAATCTTTCGTCTAAATTCATTTCTTCTCCTTTTTTCATTGATGTAAACTGAATTTATTGATGAAGACTGATTTTAAAGTCTAAATTCACTAATATTTTCAGTATAACTCAATTTTTCTCTATTTATTTCATTAATTTATTTTCATTAATGTAAGCTGAAGTCATTGATGTAAACAGATTAAGAATTAGATCAGTCATTAATTTATCAGTTTAAATCAAATTCATCAGTCTTAATCAATGATATTTTTTCTATTTAACTCATTTTTTTCTGTCTGACTCAATGATTATTTTATTCATTTTTTAAGTTTATCAGTTTAAATCAAATTCATCAGTCTTAATCAATGACTCCAATTTGGTTTTCTTTTTTCCATAAATGCCTTCATTCCTTCTTTTGCTTCGTCGGTTGAGAATAGCATACTGAAGGCTTCCATTTCATAGGAATTTGCTGTTGTCAGGTTGGAATCTATTCCTCGATTTATCACGGTTTTTGCAACACGAACCGCTGTAGGTCCATTTGCAATGATTTTATTAGCAATATTTTCTGCTTCTTCCATAAGAGATTCTGGGGTTGTAACTTTATTAACCAGACCGATCCTCAAAGCTTCATTGGCATCGATGATGTCACCGGTAAAAATAAGTTCTTTCGCTTTTCCAATCCCAACCAATCTAGGAAGTCTTTGCGAACCAGCGTGACCGGGAATAATTCCCAGCTTAACTTCCGGTTGACCGAATTTTGCTTTTTCAGAAGCGATCCTGATATCACAAGCCATTGCAATTTCACATCCCGAACCGAGAGCAAAACCATTCACAGCAGCAATAACCGGTTTTTCCATGTTTTCCATAAAAGTCAGAACTCGCTGACCGATCTGGCTGTATTCACGAGCTTCGAGAGAATTCATCTTTGCAAGCCTGGAAATATCCGAACCGGCAACGAAAGCCTTTCCTTCCCCTGTCAAAAGAACAACCAGAATTTCTTTATTATTATTAAATTCCAACAATGCTTTTTCTACTTCCAGAACTATCTCAATATTTACTGCATTGAGAACTTCAGGTCGGTTGAATTTAATGTAACCGATCTTTTCTTTTTGTTCGACAATTAGATATTTATAATCCATATTTTCCTCCGTTTATTCAATATTACGCTTTACTTTCTAATTTCATTGTTATAGTTTCTCTAACATCATTTTCATTGGAACAAGCTCTCGAGTGAATGGATTCAATATCAAACCCAGAGCTTCAAGTGTAAATGCTCCAAGTAATGCTTCATCATTTCCCTTTCCAAGAATAACTTGAGTTGTTCCAAAAAGTCCTTTATATTCAAAACGTGTTTCTGATATATCCCGTTCAATTGTTGTTCCGTCAGCAAGAGAGAATTTCATTGTTCGAAAAGGTTTTAATTTAAGTTCCTTCCAAACATTTTCCGGAAGAAGAGAATATGTAGCTCCACTATCAACAAGCAAATCAACTTCTTGAGACTTTTTTCCTTTTCCGACTTTTGCTGTAATTCTTGTTAATCCCATCATAACCCCCTATTTATTTTTTATTCCAATTCTACGATTACCTGCAAAGCGTCAACCTGTTCTCCTTCTTTTCCATTGATTTTTTTGATGATCCCGTCTCTGGGAGAAGGAAGTTCATTCTGCATCTTCATTGCTTCCACAATTGCCAGAGTATCGCCAGATTTGACTTCATCACCCACTGAAACAGGGACTTTAACTAACAATCCCGGCATTGGAGAAGAGACACTGTTTCCTTTTTGTTGTTTTCCGGATTTGGATTTTGTGGAAATATCTTTTTCAAATTCCAGGATATAATTTTCACCATCGATTGAAAGATGAGTTTTATCTTTATCAGAAAAACAATAGATATTATAGAGTTTATCGTCAGCTTTGAAGGAGATCAGATTAGGTTCAACTTCGACATCTGAAATATAATATTCCTTTTTATCATCTATAATAACTTTGAAAAGAGCATCTGATTTTTCCAGATCGATCTTATGCGTTTTTTCTAAAAAATTAAATTTATATTCCATATTTTATCCTTTCTTAATCATTGATGTAAACAGATTGAAATAGATGGAAACAGATGTTATTTTGAAAAGTTTATTTATCAGTTTACATCAAAATACATCTGTTTTCATCAATAAATTTTTCCCTCAATTTCTTCAGTCTATCTTAATAAATTATTTATCTGTTTACATCAATGATTACAGATTTCCCATTTTCCCAATTCCTGCCAGGGAGTTGTCTTTTGAGGATATTGAGTAAATTGACTAACCGGTCTTTTATTAATACCATATTTTTTATTAAGAACTGATGCAATCAGGGCAAAGTCTAAATTATTGTGTTGAGGAAGTAAAATCTCTTCATTATTATTGATAAAATGCGTATCAAAATTTCCTTTGATAAAATTTTTACTATTTATAATCCTGCTCAAATAACCAATATTGGTTTTGATTCCTAGAATTATGTATTCTTTTAAGGTTTCCAGGATCCTCTTTATTGTCATTTCTCTGTTTTCAGACCAGACAATTAATTTGGAAAGAATCGGATCGTAGTGAGGAGGGATGTTACAACCTTGATAGATGCCTGAATCTACCCTTATTCCGGGTCCGTTTGGTTCGGATAGGAACAGGATTTTCCCTGGAGAGGGAACAAAATTATTATCAGGGTCTTCAGCATAAATCCTGGTTTCAATAGCATGACCACTTTGTTTAATATGCTCCTGCCTTAATGTTAACTTCTCACCTGCTGCGATCAATATCTGCTGTCTAACTAGGTCAACTCCAGTAACCATTTCCGTGATAGGATGTTCAACCTGGATTCGCGCATTCACTTCCAGGAAATAGAACTTTTTATTTTTATCCAGGAGGAATTCAACAGTACCGGCAGTTGTATAATCGGAGGCTTCAATAACTTTTTTAGCTGCTTCACCCATTTTCGTACGCAGATTGTTATTAAGAGCAGGAGAAGGAGTTTCCTCGATAATTTTTTGATGTCTTCTTTGGATAGAACATTCACGCTCAAAAAGATGAATGCAATTTCCATATTTATCCCGTAATACCTGGAATTCGATGTGACGTGGTTCCTCGATGTATTTTTCCAGATAAATGGAATCGTCACCAAAAGAACTTAGCGCTTCCCTTTGACTAATTGCAATGCTCTTTTCAAGATCCTTTTCATCGTAAACAACACGCATTCCTTTGCCACCACCACCCATAGAAGCTTTGACCATCACAGGATAACCGACTTCTTTGGCAGCTTGTTTGAATTTGTTCAAATCCGTGCAAGTCATCTCCATTCCGGGAATAATTGGAACACCGACTTTTTTAACAGTATTGCGGGAAGCAACT
>JAUWNO010000509.1 GCA_030612605.1 Armatimonadota bacterium | reverse complement strand
CGAAATCCTAATAAGGTTTTATAAAGAAATTCGAAACCGTAATGATGAGTTTTATCATAAACGTAATCTACATCATGAGATAAGATAAATGAAGAATTCAAAAACTCAAGCGGTTGAAAAAGTGCCAATCCAAGTTTTGTATTAAATAAAACTTCATCTTCATGTTTGGATTCGGTATCCCAGGTGATGGTGGTGCCACCTACATTTTGGAAGTTCAGTCCGCAGGATAATTTTCCCAACCATTCGAGGTCGAGCAGGATAGAAAGATCGGTTTTTGAGATCATAGCAAAGTCAAATCCGGTTCCGGTTCCGATGTTATCCAAGAGCTTTCTTTTGATGTATTTGATGTTGCTGCCAAAATAGAAATCAAAGGGAACTTCAAAGAAAAGCCAGCCTAAATTCAAATCGTAATGAACATGTTTGGCAAAAGCGAATTGAACCAGGTCATCAGTGCTTTTAAATTCTCCATCCGGGATACCGGTGAGTTGCAATTCAGGATTTAATGCACGTTGATCTACAGTTGTTCCAACCAGGTAATCTTCCTTGAAAATCGGAATATCATCGATGGTCAGTCGCGTCCAATTAATACCGATTGTAACTTCATTTGGCAGCGGTTGGCACACAAAAAGGTTATCATAAGATGCTAATCCTTCATAAAGAAAAGCTCTCATAATACCAAACTCAGTTTTTCTTATTTGAGCGATTCCAGCAGCATTCCAATATATTGCAGAGCCATCATTGGCGATTGCTGAAAAAGCTCCTCCCAATCCCAGAGAACGAACTCCGGAGCCAATTGCCAGGAAATCTCCAGCATATCGTCCGGCAAATAAACTCATAGAAACAATTAAAAATAAAATCAGAATTATAAGCTTTTTATTCATAAAAAATCCTCTATTTTAAAATAGCCATTTTTTTTGTTTGCTCGATTTTTTTATTACCTTTAATAGCAGTAATCCTATAAAAATAAACACCATTTGCCAGGTAATAACCATCTTTATCACGACAATTCCAACCTAAAACCCCACGGGGAAATTCATGATAACCAACACCGGTTTCAAGGTGCTTGAAGGTTTTTATAAGTCTTCCACTCACAGTATAAACCTTGATATAAACTTTGTCTGCATCGTCTGTGAGAACGTATGTGAAGCGAGTGCGACCAATATTATCGGAGTGGATTGTGCGGGATTTAACAGGATTTGGATAATTTCCAATATTAATGATATCAAATTCTGTGCTGACAATAAACTGGATAACAAGTTCTTCATAATTTCCGTTCACGTCTGTGCATTCGAGGATTAAGGTGTGATCGCCTTTTTCTAAATTGTCCAGTTGATATTTGATGGGGATTTTGGTAAGATGTCCAATCAGAAGGGAAGTAGTGTAGTCATTTTTATCTATCAGGTTTCCATTGAGAAAGAGAGAAATTTCATGATTAAAAACATCTATTCCATTTGCATCTGAGATTAAAAATGAAATAATTCCATTTTTGGAAATATATCCGCCGTGAGTGAATTCCTGTCCTTCGACATCAGCTTCGATTGAAGGAGGTTTTCTATCATTATTTTGAAAGATAGAGAAAACTCCAATTCGATCAATATCGAAAGTGACAAAATCATTTTCCTTATTTGTTATACCACCTTCGATTATCCACTTCTGAAAATCTTCTTCCCAACGATAAACAAAAAAGTTGTTTTCATTTTCCATAGTTTGAGTTAGAGAATCCGCAGAACTATAGAAGAATTTCAGGGTAACTTTTTGTCCATTTGGGAAATGACCGAGCGTGTCTGCAAGTAATGATGGGTTCAATGTTCCGATCTCATATGCTTGAGAATAAGAGCGGTATAAATGAGATGATGAACCATTTTTAAGGATAATTTTCTGAATATCAGGCTTA
>JAUWNO010000482.1 GCA_030612605.1 Armatimonadota bacterium | reverse complement strand
CAGACCAGCCAGCAAGGTAACGAAGTTTAACCAACAGAACAGCAGCTTGAATTGTATCTAACCGACTGTTCAATCCAACCCATTTATGATAATATTGTGGATTTTCACCATGGACACGGAGCTGGAAGAGTTTTGCTGCCAAAGTTGGATTGTTTGTCAGGCACATACCGGCATCACCCATTGCACCTAAATTTTTGCTTGGGAAAAATGAAAGAGTACCTATATCGCCAATTGTTCCGGCAGTTTTGTTATCGAATTTTGCACCGATTCCCTGAGCATTATCTTCAATAACTTTGAGATTGTTTTTTTTAGCGGTCTCCATTATCCTATCCATTTCCGCTGGCTGACCAAAAAGGTGAACAACGATTATTGCTTTGGTTTTTGCAGTTATGGCTTTTTCAATCTCATTTGGATCGATATTGTAAGTATCAGGCTTGACATCGATAAAAACGGGCTTTGCGCCAACCCTGTGAATTGAGCTAACTGTGGCAAAAAAGGTGAAGGGAGTTGTAATTACTTCGTCTCCATCGCTTATATTAAGTGCGAGAAGAGCCAGAAGAAGTGCGTCTGTTCCGGAAGCACAACCAATTGCGTGTTGCACCGAGCAGAAACGCTGAATATCTTCTTCAAATTCTTTTACCTGAGGACCAAGTTTGTAAGCATGGGTTGCGAAAACTTTTTCAATTTCTGCTCGTATTTCATCCAGAATGGGGCTATATTGAGCATTTATATCTAAAAGGGGAACTTGCAAATTTATACCTATTTCTCAAAGAAATTTATAATTCGCACAAGAATTTTATCTAAACTATATTTTGGTTTGTATCCTATTAATTTATTTATTTTGGAAAGGTCGGGAATTCTGCGTCTCATATCCTCAAAGCCTTCTTCGTAAGCGTCTTCATATTTGATGTATTCAATTTTGGATCTGCTCTTTGTCATTTTTTTGATTTTATGAGCTAGTTCTTCGATTGTAATTTCTTTATCGTTTCCGATATTAAAAATTTCACCTTCAGCTTTTGGTTCATTCATTAATTTAATAAAACCATTAACAATGTCTGTAACATCGGCAAAACAACGGGATTGCTTACCATCACCGAATACCGTTATAGGATGATTGAGAAGGGCGCTCTTAACAAATTTTGGAATAACCATTCCATACTGTCCTGTTTGACGCGGACCAACAGTATTAAAACAACGTGCGATTACAACGGGCAATTTTTTCTCACGGTAATAAGCTAAAGCCAGAAATTCATCAATGGCTTTTGCGGTGCTATAACTCCATCGAGAAATATGTGTTGAGCCCAGCAACCTGTCATCTTCTTCTTTGAAGGGAACCTTATCGCTTTTACCATAAATTTCAGAAGTAGATGCGACCATTACTTTTTTCTTATATTCATTAGCATATTCCAGAACGTTTTCAGTTCCCACCGTGTTTGTCCTTAAAGAAAGCAGCGGGTTATCGATGATATACTTTACTCCAACAGCTGCAGCCAAATGATATATTTGGTCACAATTTTTTATCAGTTCTTTTAAAACATTGTGGTTTAAAATTGAATCGATTGTGTAAGAGAAATTTGGGTTTCTAACCAAATGTCTGATATTTGAAAATCTGCCCGTAGACAAATTATCAATTATTGAAATGTTATTTCCTGTTTCCAATAATTTTTCTGCTAGATGGGAACCGATAAATCCTGCTCCACCTGTTATTAATATTTTCACAATACCTCCTTATGGGGTAACGCTTTTAATTACAATAATCAAGGTTGCCATTTCAGCAGCCATCTTCATAACATCTTTAGTAAGAGCCCAGTAATCGAAGTCAGGTTTTTCCGGCACAAAAATCATATCTTTAACCTCAACGATCGTATCTTTCTTTGGTTTGAGCCATTCACCGGTATCTGCTTTTATCAAGCGGATTTTTCCTTTTCTGGCATTCCAGGAAAAACCACCAGCCAGCTCAATGTAATAAAGATAGTTTTTTCCGGGTACAAAATTGATTAATCCAGGATTCTTAAC
>JAUWNO010000256.1 GCA_030612605.1 Armatimonadota bacterium | reverse complement strand
TGAAAAATTAGCAGAAAAACTACGGGATGATCTACCCAGACAATTCGAAGAAATCCTTCGTCTGAAACTCGCAAAATATTATCTTAATATGGAAAATCATTATTCTGCTCGTTATGAATTGAAGCAAATGATAGAGAAATTTAACAATTCATTTCAGTTGGATTATCTCATTTCGCTTTATACTTTTTCCAGTCTCAAATTAGGTTTTTTCCAGGAAATTATCGATAATTTTTCAACCTTTAAGAAGGTGTTTTCAGAAAGCCCGTTAAAAGCTGAATATGAATATTATTTTGCCAAAGCAAATTATTATCTGCGAAATCATGAAATTGCATCAAATACAATAAACAATATTTTATCTTATTCTGGTGATGATAAAATTATCTTTGAAAGCAAATTCCTGCAGGCAAATATCTTAGAAAATATCGGCAAACTAAAGGAAGCAATATCATCTTTTCAGGATTTGATTAATACAAAACAAGCTGATAATGAAAAACTATTTTTGAAAATCGGGAACATTTATTTTGATGATTTCCAGAATTATACTGCTGCCAAAAAGTATTATCAGCAAATGGTTTTAACCTATTCATCTCCCAAATATCGTAATCAGGGAATTTATAAAATTGCTCTCTGTTATGAATATCTTGAAAAATTTAACGAAGCTCTAACTGAACTGAACCAGATTATTATCGATGATATCAAAGATAAAAAACTGAAAGAAAAGATAATCGAAAAAAGAGAGTATCTGAAGAATTTCAAATACAAAAATTATGAAACCGCCTTCACAAAATTGATGAATTCTTTTTATACATATTTGGAAGATGACAATAAAACTGCTTTACAACAGGATTTGGTAAACATCTTAACCGAAGATTTGAAAGAATTTGAACAAAGTGCTGAATTGATAGATGAAAACCAAAGTCCGGAATTAGCTTATAAAAAAGCAAAAATCTATCTGAAAATTGTGGAAAAATATTTAGCAGAAGATAATGAACGAAAAGCCAGGGAATATTTTGATAAAGTTGAAAATTTGATTATAATTCTGACCATTTATGAAAAAGAAGAATGGATTTGCGAACTGAACCTGGAAAAAAGGTTACTTATAAATCCTATATTAACAGCGAATCTTTTGAGAGACCTGGAGACTTTTGTGATGGATTTTCCACTTTCAAAAGCTGCTAATGGTATTATCTTAAAGATTGCAGATTATTACCTGGAACTTGATAATTTTGAAAAAGCGAATGGTTTTTACGCTCAATTGCAAAATGATGGAACAATCGATATAGAGGATTTTTATAACGCAAAGATCAGACTCGCAGAATATTATTATCAGCAGGATGAAGATGACCTGGCTTTGGAGAATTATAGACTCGCAGAACCTCAAATCAATGTTGATAGACCGGAAGTTTATTTCCATTTTGCAGTTGTTCTCAACGAAAATAATTTTCAGGAACAAGCTTTGGAAAAACTTACTTTCCTGATAAATAATGCTCAAAATTTTGTAGGTTATGATGCAGCTTTGAAATATTTTGCCGGTATCCTCAGAAAAAATGGAGATTTTCAAAATGCAATTAAATACCAGCTTCTTACTCCAATTTCCGAGAGAAATGACGATTTCTATAAATTCTTAGCTGAAGATTATTTAGCCTTAGAAAATAAAGAGAAAGCAAAAGAAACTTTGATGTATATCCTGAATAAAGATGAGATAATTTTAACTAAACTGGCAAATCTGCAATATGAAACCGAAGACTTGGAAATGGCAAAATATTCCTTTGGAGAGCTTAAAAAACTTGATAAAGACAATTTGAGAAATTATCAAATTTTAGGTCATATTGCCTTTATTCAAGAGGATTTTCTGGAAACTGCAATTAATTATAAAAAGATCGTGGGCACACCTGCAGATAATTATCAGGATTTTGAGAATTTCCCTCTCATTGTCAAAGAGAACATAATTTCTTTGTATCGAATCGAGAACCGTCCCAAAGCAGAAAAATTAACAAAAGATTTCAAATCTATCCTGAATGAACAAGCGAAGAATGAGATAAAATTGAGTGAAGCAATTTATTATAGTAATGTTGATCCTAAAAAAGCAAATAAACTTTTTAAGAAATTACTCAAAAAAGAGGAATTGAATGAAAACACACGTAGGCAAACATATTTCTGGCGCGGCATTTTGAACCTGGAACAAAAGGAAGTTGAACAAGCAAAATTAGATTTTTATGAAGTTACGAAAACTGAAAACATAGGTTTAAGAAACCAGGCATACTTAAAACTGGGAACAATCAATTTTTCCGGAGAAAATTATGAAGAAGCTCTGAACAATTATTTTTATGTGATCCAAAATGATGAAAGCGGAAAGCTTGCCTTTGATGCAGCCAGGAATTTTGCTTTTGTTTGTAAAACCATCGAAGAATGGCAGAAAGCTGTTTCTGCTTATGAAATTATTCTGGAAAAATGGGGAAGCCAGGCTCTTGAAGCTCAAACCCTTTTTGATATAGCATTTTGTCATTATAGAGATAAAAAATATAAAAATGCTATTGATATGTTCAGGCAGGCTTTGCCGCTTTTGGAAAATAATGAAACAAAAGCAGAAGCTCAGTTTTGGATTGGAAACTCATATTTTGGTTTGGATGAATATGATTTTGCAATTACGGAATATTTGAAACTTACCTACGATTTCCCAGATAATATTCAATGGACTGCATTAGCAGACCTTAAAGTTGGGGAATCTTATGTGAAGCAGAAAAAATATCAAAAAGCTGCCCAGTTTTTCAGGAAAGTCATTTCAAAATACGGGAGGGATAGTAATTGGGGACAGCAAGCGACCAGAAGATTGGAAGACCTTGGAATTTCGAATTAGAGTTTATCCGCAAAGTCGATTCTTCAGACAAAAAGTAAACTTGACTTAAGACGGAGTCTTGAGTTAAGTTGAAATGGTTCAATGTATTAAAAAATTATGATACAAAATATAATTGTAGTAATCGCAGTTTTAATTGCAGGTTCAATCCTGTTTTCAAAACGCCTGCAAAAATCGAAAACATGGAGAGCTACAGTTACTCCTTTAGCTTCGATAATTGGCAGCGGCTTCCTGGTTGCCGCACCTTTGATGGCAGATAATGTGGGTGATTATGCCATTTTTGTGATGGCTGCCTTGATTATTATAGCATATTTTGTGGGTAGTGCAATCCGCTTTAATATTCGCTATCTTGAACCGATTTTAGCTCAAAGAAATAACCAAAGTGTGATTCATACTTTTTCAGAAATCTCTCAGATAACATTGACAGTTGCATATTTTATTTCGGTTGCTTATTATCTGAATCTGCTCTCTGCTTTTCTGCTCAATGGAATGGGAATTTCCAGTCATTTCACAGCAGATTGCATTACAACCGGAATTCTTCTTTTGATAGGTTTTTTAGGTTGGATACGAGGTCTTGGCATTTTTGAAAATATAGAAAAATATGCTGTTGCAGTTAACTTTGCCATGATCGGCGGTTTACTACTCGGACTTCTTTATTTCAATTTTAATAGCTTTTTAGATGGAGAATGGAGATTTTTGACACACGAACCGAATATTAATTTGAATACATTTAGAGTTTTGCTCGGTCTTCTCATTGTAGTTCAGGGATTTGAAACATCACGCTTTCTCGGTGCTGAATATTCTGCTGAGCTGCGCATAAAAACCATGAAAAAAGCTCAAATAATTTCCGGAATCATCTACCTTGTTTTTATTGTTTTGATAACAGAGTTATTTCGCAATTTGCAGGGAACAGCAGGTGTGACCGGCATTATTCAGGTAAGTGGAATTATTGCTCTTATCCTGCCGATTTGTCTAACTGTCTCAGCAGTTGGAAGCCAGTTCAGTGCGGCAATTGCTGATACTGCAGGAGCTGGCGGACTCATAGGAGAAGTTAGTAGAAAGCGAATAAAAATCAAATATGCTTATCCTCTGATCGCTCTGGTTGCGATTGCCATTACCTGGGGTGCAAATGTTTACACTATTATCTGTTATGCATCTCGTGCTTTTGCGCTTTTT
>JAUWNO010000487.1 GCA_030612605.1 Armatimonadota bacterium | reverse complement strand
GCTCCACCAAAAAGTCCTATTTTTCCACCCCTGGAATAAGGTTCGATAAGATCCACAACTTTGATTCCTGTTTCCAGAATCTCGTCCTCTGTCAACAGATTTTCAAAGGCAGGTGCTTGTCGATGAATGGGAAATCTCTCTTCAGCTTCGATTGGACCTTGCTCATCAATGGGTTCGCCAATAACATTTATGATTCTTCCTAAAACACCTTCACCCACGGGAACAGTTATTGGTCCGCCGGTATCGAGTACCTTATGGTTCCTGATAAGTCCATCCGTAGAATCCATTGCTACGGTCCGGACTTTATTTTCACCCAGATGCATCTGAACCTCCAGTACCAAATCCGGATATCCTTCTCGCTTGATCTTTAAAGCATTATGAATCGCTGGTAACTGCCCTTCAGAAAATTCCACGTCAACAGTTGGTCCAATAACCTGAATTATTTTTCCTTCACTCATTTTAACCTCTTATTTTATTAAATTTTTCTCATAAATTATTTTTACAATTTTTTCAGCAATAACAAGATTTGCATAATCCGTATCCTTGAAATGACAGAAATCTCTGAAAATAGTTCCCTTTTCATTATCAAAAATATCTCCGAAATCATAAAATATAAATGAATCTGTTTCTTTTAAAATATTCATTTTTGCAATCGCATCGGACTCCATCAGAAATATCTCTGTACCAAAAGTATGATTAAAACTATCGAGTTCAAATTTTGTCAGGTTCTTTTTTCTAACAGCATTTGGCTGGTTTATATGAATGCAATTTATATCGTAGATTCGGCAAATTCTCTCCATTTTAATGTGATTGTTAATATAGAGGTCTATTGCTTTTTGCTTCTTTTCTTCAGAAAAAGACATTTTCAAACCTGTCTGGATTTTGAATTCTTCCACTACTTTGGCTGAGAGAACTTTCTTAGCACCTTTTTTAGATAAGTTAACTATCGAAAGAGTCCATCTCTTAAAATGAGAAAAAAGGCTGCTGAGTTGGATCGTTTCATTAAAAACTTTTGCGAATGATGGAGGAGCTATTGCCTTTTCAAGGTTGGAAAATAAAACAGGATAACCGATTCGAGTTTCAGTTAAAAATGGAGACCAATCATTTACTCCATCGAAAATTATTACCAGATCCGGCTTTAAATCAACCAGTTTTAAAATTAAAACTAACATTTCCTGAGTTGAAATATAACCAGGCACTGCTGCATTAATTGTTTCAATATTTGAATATTTTTCTTTATTGATGGATTCTTCGAGCAATTGCTTCACGAAACCGATAATAGTGGTGGAATCAGAATTCCCATTAAAACCAACAGAACCTCCAAGTAAAGCTATTCTGTAGGTTGAATCAGGTTTATCAGGCGAAATTTCTTCACCTCTGAATCCGAGAGAATTTATTTTTAATACACCGTGTTTGTAATTTATTGTTTGATTTGGTTTGGGAGAAAACATCAAATATGGTTCCAGATGACTTAAATCCGGATAGGTTTTATTCTTTTTTTCAAAATGGTCATAAATTCTGCATCCGATTTCTCCAAGAATGAGAAGGAAGATGAGAGGAATAAGCAGGAAAATGAAGAATTTTAGATTTTTTTTCAAACCAGGTTTTTCCTTTTATTAGATTAGAATATCGCGTAGATGAAAGGTGCTAAAGCAGAACCCTGAGTGAGGATAAGCAACGCACCCAACAGAAGCAAAAAAAATATTATTGGTGTTAACCACCATTTTTTACGTACTTTTAAAAATTCCCAAAATTCTTTGATAATTGAAATTTTTGACATAGAAATCCTCTTATTTATCAGAACTGCCTTTCAAAATGCACTTTATTTATTGTTTCGATTTTTTTATCGAGCCAGTAAGTTTCAGCTTTTTTATCGATCTTAAGGTCTAAGAAATGCTTTCCGAAAAGTTTTAAAATCAATCCAATAGGAGTGAAAACAATATAGAAAAGAACGCTTAAAATAACTCTG
>JAUWNO010000565.1 GCA_030612605.1 Armatimonadota bacterium | reverse complement strand
TGATGGAATGTTAGCACGCAAATTTAAAGTTGTAACAAATTTTGGTAAGATTATGGATCCGCTTGCAGACAAGATGCTGGTGATTTCTGCTCTTATAGCAATTGCTCTGCCGCCGATAAATTACCTCAGAATATTTGTGGTATTCATTATTTTGTTTAGAGAAATTTCAGTTTCTATTTTGAGGAATTATTATGCTCGCAAAAAGATTTTTATAGCAGCCAATATCTGGGGAAAAATTAAAACCGTGCTCCAGATGGTGGGAGTAATTTCAGCATTAGTTTATTATTCGCTTTCACAAATCATTAAAGGTTGGAATCCTCATCAAAAATGCATAGTTCTTGGATTTAGAGTTTTCTTCTGGGTGGTTGTTTTTATTACGATTTTATCCGGTTTGAATTATTTTTTCTTTAGACAGAAAGAAAGAAGAAAAAATGGAAATGAAGAGTAAAATCTTTGTTGTTCTCATCTTAATTGCGATTTTTCTCGGATGTTCCAAATCTGAAAGCGAATATAAACCTTCCGGCGAAAAAACGAATATTCGTAAACCTATGTCCTGGGGTCACAAACAAACCATCTACATTTTTGCTGATGATAATGTCTGGAAATATGCAGAAACACCTTTGCGGGAAAGTCTGGAACGATTCTGGTTCACAGTCAGAAATGAATCTTTTTTTGAGATAAAACGAGCTAAATTTGAAGCAATCGAACAATTTTATAAATTTAATAATCTCATTTTTCTATGCGATCTCAAATCTAATGAAGAAGTATCTAAATATATTAAAGAAAAAATTGGGAAAAAAATTATTGATGAGGTTAAGGCAAATTCGATTGGAATGTATCCTGCGAATAATCTCTGGGCAAATGACCAATTCATCTTATTTCTGATTGGTGATAATGAAAGGAATCTGCTCAGTTTCAATATTCTTCAGGCAAATAAAACTTTTGAACTTTTTAGAGATAAATTCTATCAACGTATTGAAGCAAAGATTTATAAGATGAAAATTCATACGGACAATTTTTTTAGCGGTCTTTCGTGGAAACTAAAACTTCCGATGAATTATGTGCTTTACAAAAAAGACAAAGATTTTATTTCGTTTTTAGCAAGGCAGAGAAAGAAGGCGGATAGATTTATTTCTGTTTATTCCGAAAAAATGGGTGAAGATAATATCGGGAAAGAGTGGCTCAAAGAAAGAAGAGCGGAACTTGCCTGGAAATATTTTGATGAAGATGAATTTTCCCAGAGCGATATCAGGATTGAACGCGGGAAATTAAATGAGCATAAATGCTGGAAATTATCCGGCAGATGGCAAAATAAAAAATATGCAGTTGGCGGAGCTTTTCAGAGCTTTGCCTTTTATGATGAAAAAGCAAAGTCTGCTTTTTTAATCGATAATTCGGTTTATTATCCTGAAGGAGATAAAATTCCTTCCCTGATAGAACTGGAAATGATAAGCAGAACTTTTGAAATTAAAGAGGTTGTGTATCATAATTTATGAAAGATTATAAAAAGAAAGTGTACCGACTTTCCGAAGCTTCCCACAAAGTAATACTTACTTTTAAGATTCGGAAAGTTTTAGCTCATTCGTAACCTTCCGAATCTC
>JAUWNO010000327.1 GCA_030612605.1 Armatimonadota bacterium | reverse complement strand
TGAACGATCTCACAAATCAGACTACTTACTATCGGCTCTGGACTAATCAGTCTATCGAGGGATACACGCCGTTCTATCTGAGCAAAGAGGTGAAGATATACAGGTTGAATGTGTGAACAGTTGTATTGCAGATAAATAAGCGTAAGCTCAACCAACAGATGATGGATGCCCCGCTTTTTCAAAAGCGATCTCACAATTCAAAAATACTGTTGACACGCTATCAATGGGCAGCACTGGTAAAGAAATAGCAAAAAATAGACTGGGAAATGCTCTACGTCTTTCCAAGTCCTATTGTAAACGCAAATGATGAGGTGCACGAAGTTTGGGCTGTTCCGTCTGAAGAATTCGCGAACAAGAATAACTATGAGCTGGGAGCTCGAACTATTGCACATATTTTATTCGAGTAGAAGGGCCAAGGACAAAAAATTTTTGATGCTGCTAAAAGCGACAACTTGAAGAATTCTGTGGAATCAGTAGGCATGCTTTCGGAGGTCTATCCAATTGAGATAAACTATTTTCTCTACTTTGTCAGGTGTAAAAATGTTTATAAATATTGCGATTTGCATATTCATCATAGCAAGGGTAATTTGGGCGGAATGGCGGAGACCAGGAATCGCAAACCCGTTGTTATACGATTACACCATTGTTTAATAATCTATACTTTTATAATGGTCATAAAACAAATCTGCCATATCTTGTATCTCCACACCACTATCAAATTCAACAGATAAGCGAGGCGGAGTTCCGAACCCCGCCGAATTTTATTCATATTCAATTCACGATTTTAGATGTCCATCAAAAAATTTCAACAGCCGTTCCTCATATTCCGCTCTATGTGTGTTGTGTGCTTCATGATGACCTGTATTTTTCACAATCCAAATGAACTTTGGTTCTTTCGCTTTTTCATATAACAAGTGAGCATCTTTTAACGGCACAATCTTGTCTTTATCTCCATGAATTATTAGTATTGGGGAGTTTATTCTATCAATGTAGTTTACAGCTTTATTGTCATCTTCACTTATGCCTGTCATAAGCTCATAGAAGTATGCAACAAGAGTTTCACTAACAAAGAAACTAAAAACTTTACTTGATCTCATGCTTACCCTGTCCCTTAAATTCATACTGTCAACAAATCCCGCGGATGAGCTATCAGCAACAACTGCATCGATATCTTTTGTCTTTGTAGATGCGATTATTGCTGCCTTTCCACCCATTGAAATACCAAAGACTGCAATTTTATCAAAGCCCAAATTTTTGGTGTAGTTTACGGCAGCTATGATGTCATCGGATTCATAATACCCATTGCTCGTCCAGTCTCTCTCGCTCTCACCATGTGCACGAAAATCAAAGAGGAGTAAATTGTATCCTGCTTTATGAAGAAAAAGAGCATAATCTAATTGATCTGCTCTATTTCCACCATATCCATGAGCTATGATTATTGCAGCATTCGAATCGTTTGAATCGTTTGCGATGAACCAGCCTTTCAGCTTGATGTCATTACTTGCAAACGTGATGGCCGAATAATTCATTGCGAGGATAGGATAATGGAACAATGGAACCGGTTTTCTTTTAGGATGACTGATGTCGTAGGCAATTAAAGCATTAAAACTGATTATGGCTATAACTAAAAATACTGCGATTATTAATATTATTTCCAAGTTTTGATTTTTGTGTTTCATAATTATTCTTATTTTTGGTCGCTGAAATAGATAATAAAATTGTTGGCCACATTTTATTCTTTCCAATTAAAATAATATCACAGGAAAATGAATATGAAACCCTTTCACTTGCTCCAATGTCGGTCTTGCCAAATTATCAAAAAATGGGTATTGGATCAAAACTAATTGAATATGGAATAAAAGCTGCTAAAAAAGCTGGATATGGTTCTATTATCGTAGTGGGTCACCCTGACTATTATCCAAGATTTGGCTTTGCACCTGCAAGTACTTTTGGAATAAAACTACCTTTTGAAGTTCCTGATAACGCTTTTATGGCTTTAGAACTTTTACCCAATAGCCTAAAGGGAAAACAAGGGACAGTTAAATATCCAAAAGAATACAATGACGATGATTGATTGAAACCCTTTCGCCGACAGGGCGCAACAGCAGATAAAAGAGAAAATTAAAGATTTCCGCAAATTTGCCCATCAGTTTTTATTTGCGAGACGCAATACGCAATACCAAAGAAATCGAAGGTTATTTATATAGCCTCATCTATCTAAAAGTCAGGAGGTAAAAATGAGCGAGAAGGTTCAGCTAAAGGAAGGTATATGCGAATTTGACTTCGGATATAATGCCAAAATGGAAAGATATACGACATTGATGTCGGATATACCAAAGTTAGGCGAAATTGGAAATAAAATTATTATCATTGACATTAAATATAGTGAATAATATTCATATGCTGGAGAAAAAAATATAAGGGGACACTTATGGAGCAATATTCAAGTAATAACCTAGGGTTAAATTCAATCTTAATTAGTCCCAGAGTAGCTGCATGGGCGTATTGTTCAAGTTTTGATATTTACGGGTTTCCAGAGCAATTTTTTGACTATATACTCTCTGAATCAGCTAGAAAGATATATGTCCCTTCTTGGGAAGTTGAACAAGTAGATTTCGATTTGAATAAAATAAGCAAAATTGCCAGACAGCATATAGAAATTGTTGATAAAAATAAAAAAACATTTTCTAAAACAAAAAATATTATCCAGCAAATTGATGAAGGATTGACTCTTAAAAAAGATGAAGAAGAGTTCATAGTTTATCAATTAAATAATATTTTTCAAGCTCTATATCATATGCAATTAAGTGTCCTATATGAAGTTGATTGTGACATACCAAATCCAGTTCAATTGAGGAAAGACCTAATTGAGCTGTCATTCAAAACTGAAGACAAGGAAGTCGGTTCATTTTTAAATGAATTTGCTGGTATATTAAATTTATATAAATCGAGAAACTTGATTAGAAATGTTTTTTCTACAGAAAATGATGAGAATACTTCTGATAGAATAAACCAATTAATTCTCGATTCTACTTTCTTAGAGATATCTAAAGCAAGACGAAAAATCACATTTACAGGAAATCAAGGAATCATACCAGAAATTCAGAGATTAACCAAGCGGCTTTCATGCGTGTTCGGATAAGAGGTTGACATCCCAACTATTGACACATTTTATATAGTATGAAAGCGATTATTTTACCTAGTGAGCAAATATATGGTTCCAGATAATAAAAATAATGTGGATCCTACAGTACAGGCCATTGT
>JAUWNO010000554.1 GCA_030612605.1 Armatimonadota bacterium | reverse complement strand
AGAACGATTTATGAACTAAACAAAAATTATGGATTCAAGAAATTCGTAATCGTTGTTCCAAGCGTTGCCATTCGTGAAGGTGTGATAAAAAATCTGGAAATCACTCACAAACATTTTCAAAACCTTTATGATAAAACTCCTATAAATTTTGAGGTCTATGATTCAGGAAAAGTCTCTAATTTACGCGGTTTTGCTACAAATAATAATATCCAAATTTTAGTAATAAACATTGATTCATTTGCCAAAGATGAAAATATAATCAATAGACCGAATGATAAATTAAACGGGAAAAAACCAATAGAATTCATTCGATACACAAACCCGATCGTAATTGTTGATGAACCACAAAATATGGAAACTTTGATTCGCAAAAAAGCTATTGAAAACCTGAATTATTGCTGCACTCTTCGCTATTCAGCAACTCACATAAACTTCTATAATTTGGTTTACAGTTTGAATCCGGTTCAGGCTTATGATCTCGGTCTGGTAAAACATATAGAGGTTGATTCCATAGTTTCGGAAAATGATTTTAATGATGCTTTTATAAATGTTCAAAAAATATATTCCACAACCACAAAAACATCGGCAAAAATGGAGATAATTCAAAACACGACGTACAGTGCAGAAAGAAAATCCATAACTGTCAATGTTGGTGACGATCTTTATAAATTGTCCAATTATCGTGAAATTTACAAAAACGGTTATATCATCAACGAGATAGATGTTTCCAATGAATGTATTTCTTTATCGAATGGAGATGACATTTTTGTTGGTGAGTCGCGTGGTGGAATAACCGATGAAATAATGAAATTCCAGATAGAAAAAACAATTGAGGAACATTTCAAAAAAGAAAGAATCTTACAAAAGAAAGGAATAAAAGTTCTTTCTCTTTTCTTTGTAGATAAAGTTGCTAATTACAGGAAGTATGATGAATCTGGGAATTTATTAAAAGGTAAATTTGCAGTTTGGTTCGAAGAGATATTTAATAAATATTTAGAAAAAACAGCATATAAGGATTTAATTCCATTTTCAATAAATGAAGTTCACAATGGTTACTTTGCACAGGATAAGAAAGGTCATTTTAAGGATTCTCAAAAGTCTGCAAAATCTCAAGCAGACATTGATACTTTCAAATTGATCATGAAAGAAAAAGAAAAATTGTTGAGTTCGAATGAACCTTTAAGATTTATTTTCAGTCATTCTGCATTACGTGAAGGCTGGGATAATCCTAATGTTTTTCAAATATGCACTTTAAATGAAACCAAATCCGAACTTAAGAAAAGACAGGAAATCGGACGAGGCTTGAGACTTTCCGTAAATCAGAAAGGCGAAAGAATATTTGATAATAATATTAATCGCTTAACTGTAATAGCAAATGAAAGCTATGAAGATTTTGCAAAGCAGCTTCAAAAAGAGATTGAAGATGATTGCTGTGTTTCCTTCAAAGGAAGAATTAAAAACAAACGAGATAGAATAAAAGTTGAATATCGGAAAGGTTTCGAACTCGATGAGAATTTCAAAGAAATCTGGGAAAGGATCAAATATAAAACAACATATCGTGTAAATTACAAAAGTTCAGATTTGATCGATAAAGCTTCGAATGAAATAAAAAAAATACCGGAAAT
>JAUWNO010000395.1 GCA_030612605.1 Armatimonadota bacterium | reverse complement strand
GCACAAACTCCACACGGAATTAATGCTTATAAACTCTATGACAAAGATCATGCTCTGATCATGCATTTACATTTGAAAGCTGGTGAAAGCTTGAAACCGCATATTACTCCGGTTGATGTTACTTTTTATGTTTTAGAAGGCAAACCGACAATTATGGTTGAAAATGAAAAAGTTCAGGTAAAAAAAGATGATATCATCGAAAGCCCCAAAGACATTGTTCATTGCATTTATAACGAAACAGGTGAAGATGTGCGAGTGCTTGTGATGAAACTTCCCAAACCGACAGCAAATACTATAATGGTGTAACGAATTTAGCTCACGGATTTTCACGGATAAAAACGGATACGGAAGATTTTTTATTTAATCCGTTTAATCTGTGAAAATCCGTGAGCTAAAAAAGGAAGAATTAATGAAACGAAAAATAAATGAAACAAAAAATAAAAAATGTAACGGATAAAATTGGCTAAACGAACTTTAGTAAAACAAATTGTTCGTTTTTGTTCGTGATTGTTCGTTGCAAAAAAGGAGAAAAAGATGAGTATGTTTTGTTATCAATGCCAGGAAACACTTGGCAACAAAGGTTGTACCGTAAACGGTATTTGTGGAAAAAAAAGTGATGTAGCAAATTTACAAGACCTTTTGATCTGTTCGTTAAAAGGTTTAGCAATTTTCCGATCAACTGCCAGTTTAGAAGTTCGAAAAGAGTATGCAGAAACCTGCAATGAAATGGATAAGTTTATCGTAGAAAAGCTATTTGCTACAATTACAAATGCAAATTTTGACAGAAACTATTTTATCGAATCAATCAAAGAGACGATCAAAATGCGTGAGATGGTAAAAGAAAAAGTCGCAGAAATGGGAATTAAAGATGTTAAATTCGTAGATCATGATGCTGCAAATTTCACGATTACAGATGAAAATATCGATGAGAAAGCAGCAGCAGTCGGTGTTCTTGCTACAGAAAATGAAGATGTTCGTTCATTGCGTGAGCTTCTTACTTATGGACTGAAAGGAATGGCTGCTTATGCAGATCATGCCATGCGTCTTGGCAAAGAAATGAAAGAAATCGTGATGTTCATAGAGAAAGCTCTTATTTCTACTCTGGATGATTCTCTGAGTGTAGATGAGATGGTTGCAATGGTAATGGAAGCAGGAAAATATTCCGTTGATGCAATGGCTGTTCTCGATGCTGCTAATACAGAATCTTACGGACATCCGGAAATTACAGAAGTTAATATCGGTGTTCGCAATAATCCTGCAATTCTTATTTCAGGACATGACCTCAAAGATATGGAAGAACTTCTGGAACAAACAAAAGGAACCGGTGTTGATGTTTACACTCACGGTGAAATGCTTCCTGCAAATTACTATCCTGCTTTCAAAAAATATGATAATTTTGTAGGAAACTATGGTAATGCCTGGTGGAAGCAAAAAGAAGAATTTGAGTCATTCAACGGAGCAATTATCTTAACAACAAACTGCCTGGTTCCACCCAAAGATTCTTATAAAGATCGGGTTTTCACAACCAATGAAGTTGGATTTGACGGAATAAAGCATATCGATGAAGCTGAAAAAGGAAAAGCAAAAGATTTCTCTGAAGCAATCGCTTTGGCAAAAACCCTACCTGCTCCAACCGAAATCGAAACAGGTAAAATAGTAGGTGGATTTGCGCATAACCAGGTTCTGGCTCTGGCAGATAAAGTGGTAGATGCTGTAAAATCCGGTGCTATTAAGAAATTTGTAGTTATGGCTGGTTGTGACGGACGTCATAAAGGTAGAAGTTACTACACAGATTTTGCTGAAGCACTTCCCAAAGATACTGTTATTCTCACTGCCGGTTGTGCAAAATATCGCTATAACAAACTCGATCTTGGCGATATTGGAGGAATTCCCCGCGTGCTTGATGCAGGACAGTGTAATGATAGTTATTCGTTAGTTGTGATCGCTCTTAAATTGAAAGAAGTTTTTGAACTCGATGACATCAATGACCTTCCAATTGCTTACAATATTGCCTGGTATGAGCAAAAAGCTGTTACAGTTCTGTTGGCTCTTTTATATCTTGGTGTGAAGAATATTCATCTTGGACCAACTCTTCCTGCATTCTTATCTCCAAATGTAATTAATGTTTTGGTGGAAAACTTCAATATCGCTGGAATCACAAATGTTGAAGATGATATCAAAAATATGATTGGATAATAATATTGCCACGAAGAACGCTAAGGAACACTAAGAAAAATAAATGTGGGGGCAGAATATTGTTCTGCCCTTATAATCTTCGGAAATTAATTTCTTTGTCCTTTGTGTCTTAGTGCCTTTGTGGTGATTCTTTAGGAGGAAACATGAAATTTAAAGTAGATCAAGAATTATGTGTTGGCTGTGGAGCGTGTGAAGCTACCTGTCCGGAAGTATTTGAATTAGTTGATGATAAATCTCAAGTGAAGTTAGAGCCGGTTCCGGAAGAATTTCAGGAGAGTGCTTTAGAAGCGGAAGATGGTTGTCCGGTTGGGGCTATTTCACACGAGTAGAAGCCACTAAGGACGCGAAGAATACACGAAGAGATTAACCTAAAATTTGGTCTGGATAAAATTAACGTGCAGAAAACTTTCAGTGTAAAATAGCAAAAAGCTCCGAACATTATCGGAGCTTT
>JAUWNO010000508.1 GCA_030612605.1 Armatimonadota bacterium | reverse complement strand
AAAGACATTTTTTTGATATTCGAATCGTTTTTCACAATTTCAGAAAAACTATGAAGTCCCGTATTCTTAATTTTCAGTTCTTTTTCTGAGATATCTATACAATCCAGAAAATTACTAAGTAATTCAAATCTGAGAGTTTCATCATGCCAATTTTTCTCGATTTCCCTGATAAATTCCAGGAAAATTTTAATTTGCTTTTCCAATGAAAAACTTTGAAACTTCTTTTTTGAATATTTCACTTTCCCTCAAATGCAGAATTACTAGAAATAAAACCTCAAAAATTGTCAATCGTTGTTTTTATTGACACCAAATCATTGGAATTAAAGTTGTATAGCAATATAAATTATGTGAGATAAAATGAAATCTAAGAAAAAACATTTTTGGAAAAACCTGCTGTTCTTATTTATAATTATTATTTTCTGTTTGATTATATGCGAACTTATTGTCAGAGTTTTTATACCTGTCCGCAATGTTGGTCCCTCTTTTACAGTTTACGATCCGGTATCTGGTAAAAGAAATAAATCAGATTTTTCTGCTAAACGCTTTACACCTGAATTTACCATGAAAATATCTTTTAATTCTGAGGGCTATCGAGGTCCGGAAATTGAATCTGATAAAAATCGAAGTATCATTTTTCTGGGAGATTCTTTTACTTTGGGATATGGCGTGAATGATAACGAGGAATTTCCTGCTCTTATTCGAAAGGATTTTTCCAATGATGTTTCTGTAATAAATGCCGGAATGGGTGATAATGGAAATGGACGCTGGCTGAAATTTCTTAAAACAAAGGCAGAAAAATATAATCCTGAACTAATCGTATTTCAGATCATGAAAAATGACTTCGATGAGAACAAGATGGAAAATCTTTTCAAACTCTCGTCATCTGAAGAATTGCAAGAGCTTAAAGTTGCTCCACCCGGTTTAGCCCGAAAGGTGCAAAAAATTGTCGAATTCGTTCCCTTTGTACCATATTCTTATTTGATCGGTCTTCTAAGACAAGCAAGAATAAAACCGTCATCTAAACCAACAGGAGAAGTTAAAAATAAAATCAATGTCGAGCTTTCTTATCGAGAAAAATTAACTCTGAAAATTTTGGATGAATGTTTTTCCTTTTGCCAGAAGAAAGAGTGGCAAATGATGATTATTTTAGTCGGAATTTCCGGAAGAAAGCTTGATGTATTAGAGGAACTACTTGCCAAGTACAGCTTTCCAATCATACAAATTCCTTCAAAAAAGGAAAGACCCGAACTGTATTACATAATCGACGGACACTGGAATAAAGAAGGGCATATTTACGTGGCAGATATTATCTCACGAAATTTAAAACAATATTTTCCCGAACTTTCCAAATCCATAAAAACCATATTTGAGGAAGCAAATGGAATATAAAAGAAAAATCTTTGGTTATGAAAGCGATATTTACGGACATCTTAATAATGCGATTTATCTGCACATTTATGAAGAAGCACGTTCAGATGCTTTAGATCAGATGGGAATGTCCATACAAAAATTAAATGAAAAAAATATTGGTATTTTCCTGATCAATCTTGAACTTGAATTTATTAAAGCGATTCAAATGGGAGAAATCATTACAGTTCATTCTGATATTATCGAATCGACAAGATTGAGAGCAACCTGGAAACAGGAAATATTCAATTCTAAAAATGAATTATGCAATCGAGCTATCGTCAAAGGTGTTTTTATAAAAGACACAAAACCCAATCGATTACCAAAAGATATTTTTGAACATTTCAATAAATTTATTGTAAACTCGAATTAACCTTGAAAATGGATTATACAGAGAAACTCTTTCAAGTAGACCTTTTCAATGGTTTTGCTTCTAATCCGCAGTTTCAACCGTTGAAAAGGTTTATAAATACAGTTGTGATTTGATTATTACTTTTT